>JAFADT010000970.1 GCA_023424585.1 Pseudomonadota bacterium | reverse complement strand
CTGGTGCCCCGGCTGGAGTCCGCCCTGCGCGCCTGGCGGCTGAAGGAGCGGGAGGAGCGCATCCGGATGCGGATGGGGATGCTGCTCGAGATCACCCAGGCGGCCACCAGCTCCCTGGAGCTGGAGGAGATCCTCCGCATCGCGGTGGAGAAGGTGGGCCAGGTGACGGGCACGGACCGCTGCTCCGTGGTGCTGGTGGAGGGCAGCCACGCGCGCACGGCCACGGTCGTCGCGACGCAGGAGGACCCCAGCCTCGTCCAGCTGGACATCGAGGTGGCGCGCTACCCGGAGCTGCGCCGCGCGCTGGAGACGCGGCAGCCCGTCCTGATCGAAGAGGCGCAGCGCGACCCGCTGATGGCGGAGGTGCGCACGTCGCTGCTGCCGCAGGGCGTGAAGTCCATCCTGGTGCAGCCGCTCATCTGCCAGGACGACCTGCTCGGCGCGCTCTTCCTGCGCGTGTCCAGGGGCGAGGCGTCCATCGGGCGCGACGAGCAGGAGTTCGCGGAGGCCGTGGCGGGCGTGCTCGCCAACTCCATCCGCAACGCGCGCCTGCACACGGCGGTGAAGAAGAAGCGCGAGGACCTGGAGCTGGCGTACGTGGAGCGCTACCGCGAGCTCAACGACGCGAACCGCCGCCTGAAGGAGCTCAACCGCCTCAAGGATGAGATCATCGCGGTGTGCAGCCACGACCTGCGCGCGCCGCTCCAGGTGCTCCTGGGGCACGGCCGGCTCCTGTTGGAGGGGCCGCTGGAGGCGCAGCAGAAGCAGTCCGCGGAGGCGATGATCCGCCAGGGCCGGAAGATCCTCACCCTGGTCGAGTCGCTGCTGGAGAAGGGCAAGGGCGAGGCGGCGCGCCTCTCCATCGAGCCCCGCGTGCTGGACGTGGCGCAGCTGTGCCGCGACGCCGTGGCGGAGCTGGAGATCCTGGCGGCGGAGAAGGCCGTGTCGCTGCGCTCCGAGTGCCCGGACAGCCTGATGCTGATCGGCGACGAGGTGAAGCTGCACGAGGTGCTGCAGAACCTCATCAGCAACGCCATCCAGCACGCCGCGGACCCGGGCGTGGTGGTGGTGCGCACGCAGCGGCTGTCGCGGCCGGACGGCGACGCGGTGCGGGTGATGGTGAGCGACAACGGCGTGGGCATCCCGCCGGACGAGCTGCACCTCGTCTTCGACCGCTACCGCCACGGGCCCAAGGGCACGGGGCTGGGGCTGGCCATCTGCAAGGAGTTCGTGGAGCTGCACGGCGGTGAGATCTGGGCGGAGAGCCCCGCCGACGGCGGCTGCACGTTCGTCTTCACGCTGCCCCTGGCGCAGGAGGCCGCGCGCAACCCCCGGCCGCAGCCGGCGCCCGGCGCCGCGCCCGAGCAGCCGCGCGTGCTGGTGGTGGAGGACGAGCCCGAGATCGCCGCGGTGCTGTCGGAGGTGCTGCGCTCGAAGTACCGCGTGGAGGTGGCGCGCGACGGCGCGGAGGGACTGGCGAAGGCGAGAGCGTCCCGGCCGGACCTGGTGGTCATGGACGTGTTCCTGCCCAAGCTGGACGGCCTGGACGCGGCCATGGCGCTCAAGTCCTCGTCGGACACGGCGCACATCCCGGTCATCCTGCTGTCCGCCCACCAGGGCGTGGCCGACAAGGTCCGCGCGCTCAACCTGGGCGCGGTGGACTACATGGCCAAGCCCTTCAACGCGGTGGAGCTGCTCAACCGCACCGAGCGCGCGCTCAAGCTGCGCCAGGGGGAGAAGGACCAGCAGGACAAGACGACCTCGCTCCAGCGGCGCACCGGCAGCGACCCGGCGACGGGCCTGCACGACCGCCGCGGCCTGCTCCTGCGGCTGGAGCAGGAGGTGGCCCGCAGCCGGCGCTACCACCGCGCCCTCACGCTGGCGGTGCTGCGCCCGGACCGCGAGCTGGACGTCATGCCGCCCAACATGGCCGAGGTGATGCGCAAGCGCGTGCGCCACCCGGACGCCATCGCCCACCTGGGGCTGGGCGTCTTCGCGGTGGTGCTGCCCGAGTGCAACGCGGACGCGGCGCGCACGGTCATCAACCGCCTGATGCCGGACGTGGAGAAGGTGACCTCCATCGAGTACCGGGCCGCCATGGCGGACGTCAGCCAGGACAGCGATCCGGTGGAGAAGCTGCTGGAGAAGCTGGGGGCGCCCCCGCCGGAGGTCCACTAGCCCCCCGTGCGTCCGCTCCCGCTCCTCAGCCGTGCCGCCGTGGTGTGCCTGGCGCTGGCCGCCGGAGGCGCGGGCGCCGCGCCCGCGAGGAAGGCCCCGCACGTCGACCCCGAGGCGATGCGCGAGGCCATGGACGCCAGCGAGCGGGACGACGAGCCGTCCGCGTCGTCCGCCAGCTACGCGCACTACCTCGAGTCGCGCCTGCTGCACCTGGAGGGCAACCACCGGGGCTCGGTGGACGAGCTGCGGCTGGCGCTCGTCACCGACGACGGCAACCCGACGCTCCTCACCCAGCTGGGCGAGGAGTACGCGCGCCTGGGCGACCTGGCCCGCGCCGAGCGCGAGCTGCGCCGGGCCGTGGAGCGGGCCCCCACGCACTACGCCGCCCACGTGCTCCTGGGCCGGGTGCTGCTGGAGTCCGGCCGCACGGCGCGCGCGAGACAGCAC
>JAFADT010000930.1 GCA_023424585.1 Pseudomonadota bacterium | reverse complement strand
TCTCGGATGCCGTGGCGGGCCTCGCGGCGGTGTTTGCAGCGGGGGCGGAAGGGGCGGAGGCGGCGGGCTACGTGGATGAATCGCTCCCGGCGGATCAACGCCTGGAGATGGAGCAGTTGAAGAACCGGGTGCGCTCGGCCATCGAGAAGCTTCCGGAGAAAGAGCGCAAGCTCCTGCAGGGCTATTACTTCCAGGGTCGTACGCTGGAAGAGGCAGGGGCGGAGATCGGGCAGTCGAAGAGCTGGGCATCGCGGCTTCATGCGCGGGCCATTGATCGGCTCAAGGAACTCTTGAACGAGGAGGAGGAACTCCCTCCCACCTCGACGGATGCAAGGAGGGTGTCACATGGCGGCTCCGATGAGCGGCATCTCCGCGGGACAGGTGGCGCAGCAAAAGCTGCAGGATCAGGGCGCGCAGCAGACGCAGAAGACGGGCGCGTCGAAGTTCGACGGAGTTCTCGCTGACAAGGCCCAGGGCGCCGGCCAGGTGGACGCCGCCCAGAACGTCAACAAGGCCCAGGCCGCGCAGGCCACCCAGAAGGTGGACACCGTCCGCCAGGTCGAGACCGTCAACAAGGCGGAGAAGGCCAACCTGAACAAGGTGAGCGGCGCCGCCCAGCAGCCCGCCACCGCCAAGGGCGCCGAGCCCGTGGACGCGAAGGCCGAGGCCTCCAAGACGACCAAGTCGGGCGGCATGGTGTCCGACCTCGTCTCGGGCCTGGAGAAGGGCCAGGTCAGCATGGACAAGCTGATCAAGGAGGCCTCCTCCGGCAAGAACATGTCCAACGCCGAGCTGCTTGGTCTCCAGGCGTCCATGTACAAGTACTCGCAGGAGCTCGACCTCACGTCGAAGGTCGTCGAGAAGGCCACCAGCGGCCTGAAGGACGTCGTCAAGACGCAGGTCTGAAGTCCCACCCGCCGGGCCATGGCGGCATGTGAAGGGCGGTCCCTCCCAAAGCCGGGAGGGGGCGCCCTTCCGCGTTTTGCAAGGGCCCTGTTAAGCTACGCGCGCCCATGACTCGCCGAACGCCCGTCTTCGCCGCCCCGCTCCTCGCCCTGCTGTTCCTCACTGGCTGCTCCATCGAGCTGCAGCACGAGCTGACGGAGGCGGACGCCAACGAAATCTACGTCCTGCTCAGCAAGAACGGCATCAACGCCAAGAAGGAGAAGTCGGAGGGCGGCAATGAAGTGCGCTTCACCATCGTCGTCCCCAAGGGTGACGCCGCGCAGGCCGCGGAGCTCTTGAAGCGCAACTCGCTGCCGCGCCCGGTGGAGAAGGGCCTGTCCCACTTCGCCAAGGGCAGCATGGTGCCCACCGCCACGGAGGAGCGCGCCATGCTCCTCAAGGCCATGGCGGGTGAGGTCTCCAACGCGCTCAACCAGATCGACGGCGTGCTGGAGGCGCGCGCCATCGTGATGGTGCCGGAGAACAACGACCTGTCGCAGCCGGAGAACAAGCCGATGCCGTCGGCCTCCGTGTTCATCAAGTACCGCACGCTGGAGGGCGGCAAGCCCCCCGTCACGGTGGACGCGGTGAAGCAGTTCGTCGCCAGCTCCGTGTCGGAGCTCAAGCCGGAGGCCGTCACCGTGCTGATGACGGAGGCCATGGCCCCCACGGCGGAGACCACGGAGACCAACCGCCTGCAGGACGTGCTCGGCGTGCGCATGACGGCCGCCAGCGCCAGCACCTTCAAGATGATCCTCGGAGGCGCGTTCGCGCTCATCCTGGCGATGATGGGCGTCACCGCGTGGACCTTCATGCGCGGGGGCTCGGGTGGCGCGGCCCCTGCCGCGGCGGCACGTCCCGCGCGTGCGCGCGGCGGGCGCGCGGAGTAGTCCCGCACGTCGCTTCCCGCGGCCCTCCTGGGGCAGACCGCGGGACGCGTCCTCCAGGCCGGGGACGCGCCTTCTATTTTCAGCGGGCCACCTGGGGGCCCGCGAGGTGACCGTTGGATTCCTTCTTCACCTCGCTCAGCAAGCGCCAGACCATGATGCTGCTCACCGCGGTCACCTTCGGGGGCCAGGAGAGCACGGCGGCGCTGGAGCACCTGCCCGACGAGGAGAGCGCGCTCCTGCGCCACCGCGCGCAGGAGATCCTCCAGATTCCGCGCGAGAAGCGCCTGCCCGCCGTGGTGCAGGAGCTCAAGCGCCTGATGAAGGACCGGCGCGGCCAGCTGTGGAGCGCGGATCCGGAGCGGCTGGCGGCGCTGCTCCAGCGTGAGCGCGGCGCGCTGGTGGAGGTCACGCTGCGCGCGCTGCCCGGCAACATGGCGGAGGCGGTGCGCGGCCACCTGCCGCCCTCGCGCGTGAAGCTCACCCGCGACGTGCGGCCCCAGGTCCTGGACATCATCCGCTGGAAGCTGGAGGAGGCGCTGGCGCGCGAGGTCGCCGGCCAGTCCGCGGGCTTCAAGTTCGCGGATGTGCTCAACCTCCAGACGCGTGAGTTGCTCACCGTGAGTGATCGCCTGGGCGCGCGCGTGCTCGGCCCCGCGCTGGCGGGCCTGCCCGAGGAAGAGCTGAACGGGCTCATGGAGTCGCTGCCGCCGGACCTGCTCCAACTGGCGAGCAAGTCCGTGGCGGCCAATGCGCCGCGCAAGCTTGCGGAAGAGGACGCGCGCGCGCAGCTCAACCTGCACGACGGCTTCACCCGCCTGGCCGGTGCCATCCGCAGCGCGGGCGTGCAGCGGCTGGCGCGCGCGTGCGTGGCGCAGTCGCCGGAGTTCGCCGCGCGCATGCTGGAGAAGCACCGCGGTGAGTTCGGCCACCTGCTGGCGAAGTGGGTGCGCGAGGAGCGCTCACGGCCCACGGCCCGCGGCGACGGCGGACGCACCGACATCGTCATGGACCTGGAGCGGCTGGCCCTGCGCGGCCTCATCG
>JAFADT010000899.1 GCA_023424585.1 Pseudomonadota bacterium | reverse complement strand
GCCGGGCGCCGACTCCACGTCGGACGCGACGACGGGCGGCTCCTCGGACACCTCGATCTCCTCCGACACGGGCGTGGGGGCAGCTCGTCGGTGACCTCGACATCGGCCCCGGAGGCGTCCGCGTCCGCGGTGGCGGCGAGGCTGGGGTCCTCGTCCTCCTGGACCTGGGGCGCGGTGCGGCGGGCGAAGGCGTGCTCGTCCGTGGGCGCGGGTGGGCCCTCGTCCTCCGCGAAGCGCAGCTCGTCGTCCGGAGCCGCCGCAGGCGGCGGTGGCGCGGCGGCGGTGCGCGGCGGGCGGGGCGGCGCCTCGTCCAGGCCGAACTGGGCGCCCCAGTCGCTCTCACCGGAAGAGGGCGCGGGCGGCGGTGCGGCCGGGGGCTCCGTCTCGCGGGGAGGGGCGGCGGCGGGCGGCGGGCGGCTGTAGCCCTCCCCGGCGATGGCGCGCGACATCTTCTCCGCCATGGCGTCGCTGCCGGACAGGAGGAAGTGCTCGCGCGCGCGGCCGTACTCGCCCATCTGGGCGAAGGTCAGTCCCAGGTAGTTGTGGGCCTTCTTGTGGTCCGGGGCCAGGTCGGTGGCCGTCTCGAACTCGCGCGCCGCGCGCTGGAGCGCGTTCGTCTTCAGGTAGACGAGCCCCAGGTTCACGCGCAGCGTCGGGTCCACGGGGTTATCCCGCACGAGCATCTCGTACAGGTCCGCCGCGCGGTCGAAGAGGCCCAGCTTGAAATACGTCAGGCCCAGGAGGTTCTGGGCCTTCTCGTGGCGCGGCTGGAGCTGGTGCGCGCGCTCCAGGAAGCTCTTTGCTTCGGTGACCTTGCCGGCGCCCAGCAGCTCGCTCCCGCGTTGGAGCTGCTGCAGGAACTCTTCATCAGCGGGACCCGGCTCCCGCGTTCCCTTCGTGCGCGTCGTCATTCTCGGATGTGGGCTCACGGCTGCTGGCCTCGGCCTGGGCGAGCCGCTCGCGCTCCTTGTAGTGGTAGTAGAGCTGGAGGACCTTGCGCACGTATTCCTGCGTCTCGGCGTACGGCGGCACCTGGCCTCCGTACTTCTTCACCGCGTCCGGCCCGGCGTTGTACGCGGCGACCATCTTCACCATGTCGCCGTCGAACATGTTGGCCAGCACGCGCAGGTAGCGCACGCCCCCCTCGATGTTGTCCTTCGAGTCGAAGATGTCCTTCACGTACATCTCCGAAGCGGTGCCCGGCATGAGCTGCATCAGCCCGCTGGCGCCCTTGTTGCTGAGCGCGTTCGGGTTGAAGTTGCTCTCCGTGTGCATGATGGCGCGCACCAGCGCCGTCGGGATGCGGTAGCGGAGCGCCGCGTTGGCGATGTGCGGATCCAGCTCCGCGGGCGTCCGCGCGCGCCCCCGCACGGGCGCGGACTTGGCCGGCGCCGGCGTGAAGGTCCCGGCCAGCTTGCGCGCCTTGCGCGCGCCCCCGGGCGGCACGTTCGTGTAGACGATGGTGCCGTCCTTCTCCACGTAGCTGTAGATGCCGTCCGCGGCGAAGGCCGGGAGGGAGGCAGTCAGCAGGACGGCGAGGGCGGTCAGGACACGCATGGCGGCGGGCGAAACCTTAGACAACGCCCGGAAAGTCCTCAAGAAAACGCCTTGTTTCCGGCACTTACCGCCATTAAGGCTGTCGACCATGCCCCATCGGTTCGATTTCCTGGTCATGGGCGGCGGCGTTGCGGGCCTGTCGTTCGCCCTGCAGGCGGCCCAGCACGGCACGGTCGCGGTCCTCACCAAGCGCGAGCGTGGTGAAGGCAACACGGCCTACGCACAAGGGGGCATCGCCGGGGTCCTCTCCCCCACGGACACGTTCGACGCGCACATCCAGGACACGCTCGTCGCGGGCGCGGGCCTGTGCCACCGCGACGCGGTGGAGGTGACGGTGCGCGAGGGGCCCACGCGCCTCAAGGAGCTGGTGGCGCTGGGCGCGGCGTTCGACCAGCGCGGCGGCGAGTTCGACCTCACGCGCGAGGGCGGCCACTCGGCCCGCCGGATCATCCACGCGGGCGACATCACCGGCCGCGAGGTGCAGCGCGCGCTGCTGGCCGCGTGCGACGAGCAGCCCAACATCACCTTCTTCCAGAACACCGCCGCCATCGACCTCATCCTGGACCGGCGTCCGCACACTCCGGCCGGAAGCCGGTGCCTGGGCGTGTACGCGCTGATCGAGGACGGCTCCATCGAGCGCTTCCTCTCCAAGGTGACGGTGCTGGCCACGGGCGGCGCGGGCAAGGTGTACCTCTACACCTCCAACCCGGACGTCGCCACGGGCGACGGCGTGGCCATGGCGTACCGCGCGGGCGCGCGCGTGGCGAACATGGAGTTCTACCAGTTCCACCCCACGTGCCTCTTCCACCCGGAGGCCAAGAGCTTCCTCATCAGCGAGGCCCTGCGCGGCGAGGGCGGCAAGCTGCGGCTCAAGGGCGGCCAGACGTTCATGGAGCGCTACCACCCCATGCGGGACCTGGCCCCGCGCGACGTGGTGGCGCGCGCCATCGACGCGGAGCTCAAGCGCACGGGCAACGACTGCGTCTACCTGGACATGACGCACCTGGGCCGCGCGTACCTCACGGAGCGCTTCCCCAACATCTACGCCACCTGCAAGGCGTTCAACATCGACATGGCGGTGCAGCCCATCCCGGTGGTGCCCGCGGCCCACTACCAGTGCGGCGGCGTGGTGACGGACCTGGACGGGCGCACCAACATCCCGGGCCTCTACGCCATTGGCGAGGTGTCCTGCACGGGCCTGCACGGCGCCAACCGGCTCGCGTCCAACTCGCTGCTGGAGGGCCTGGTGTTCGGCCACCGCGCGGTGCGGGTGGCGGCGGAGGAGCTGTCCTCGCTGTCCCTGCCGAAGGAGGATCCGCCGGCCTGGGACTCCGGCAGCGCGGTGGACTCCGACGAGAGCGTGGTCGTCACCCACAACTGGGATGAGATCCGCCGGCTGATGTGGAACTACGTGGGCATCGTCCGCACGGACAAGCGGCTGATGCGCGCGCGGCGGCGGCTGGAGCTGCTGCGCGAGGAGATCCGCGACTACTACTGGCGCTTCAAGGTCACCCGCGACGTCATCGAGCTGCGCAACATCGCGGAGGTGGCGCACCTCATCGTGGACTGCGCGAGCCGCCGCAAGGAGAGCCGGGGTCTGCACTACACCCTGGACTACCCCCACGTGGACGAGCACCAGGGGACGCGCGACACCGTCCTCTCACGGGAGCTGTGAGCGACCATGTCCCGCCCACGCCGCATGCTGGATGACCTCCCCGGTCCCTCCGGGATGGATGACGCGCGGGGCGCCGCGCCGGGCCCCCGGGATGGGGACGGGCCGCCGCCGGGCCCCCAGCAGCCCCGGACGCGGCTGCCCACGCCCTACGTGTGCTTCGCCATCATCGCGGGCGCGGTGGTGATGTTCTTCCTCAGCCCGTCACTGGGCCGGCCGCTCATCATCGGCAGGACGAACTACGGAGTCGTGGGGCCGCTGGCGCTCTACGGGCCGTGGGTCCAGGCGGGTGAGTACTGGCGCCTGTTGGGCATGGTGTTCGAGCACGGCGGCCCGATGCACCTGCTCTTCAACATGCTCGCCGTGTACTCGATGGGCGCGTCGCTGGAGCGGGGCATCGGCAGCGCGCGGTTCCTGGCGCTGTCGCTCGTCACGGCGCTGGGCGGCTCCGCGTTCGCGCTCTTCTTCAACTTCGACACCGTGACGGTGGGCGCGTCCGGAATGATCCTGGGCTGGGGCGGCGCGATGCTGCCCATCTTCAACCAGCAGGGCCGCCGGGAGCTGATGTTCTGGCTGTTGCAGGTGGCGGTCATCAGCCTGCTGCCCGGGGTGAGCTGGTCGGGGCACTTGGGCGGCTTCCTCTTCGGCCTCCCGTGCGGCATGGCGCTGCGCCAGGGGCCGAAGTTCTACGCGCGCGCCATCCCCGTCCTGCTGTTCATCGCCGCGGTGCTGGCCGTGGTCGCCGCCCATCCCGGGCGCCTTGGAGGCCTTTGACGATGGCTGAAGCCACCGTGCGCAGCGTCTGCGTCTTCTGTGGTTCGCGCTCCGGCGCGCGCGCCGAGTACCGCGAGGCCGCCACCAGGATGGGGGCCGCGCTGGCGAAGCGGGGGCTGGCGCTCGTCTATGGCGGCGCCAGCGTGGGGCTGATGGGCGCGGTGGCGGACGCGGTGCTCGCCAACGGCGGCAAGGCCGTGGGCGTGCTGCCCCACTTCATGGACGCGAAGGAGCTGGCCCACCCGCGGCTGACGGAGCTGCACCGGGTGGACTCCATGCACTCGCGCAAGGCGCTGATGGCCGAGCGCGCGGACGCCTTCCTCGCCCTGCCCGGCGGCTTCGGCACGCTGGATGAGCTCTTCGAGATCGTCACCTGGGCGCAGTTGGGCCTGCACCGCAAGCCCATGGGCCTGCTGGACGTGGACGGCTTCTTCCAGCCGCTGCTCGCGATGGCGAGGCAGATGGTGGAGGCGGGCTTCGTCCCGGAGCCGCAGGGCATGCCCTTCGCGGTGAGCGCCTCGCCGGACGCGCTCCTGGACCGCCTGCTCGCGGGGCCCACCATGCCGCTCACGTCGAAGTGGCTGAAGGATGGCCAGCAGACCTGAAGGCCCGCGTCAGCGCGCGTGGACCTTCAGCGCCACGTTCCCCAGCGACGAGGCGACGCGGAACACCACCTCCTCCGTGCCTTCGGGGATGACGGGCTGGCCGTCCGAGAACATCTTGGGGAAGCGCACGCGGTAGCCCACCCAGAAGAGGCTGGCGTAGGGGTAGTAGGCGCGCACGTTGAGGTCCGACCGGCCCAGGCGGCGGATCTCCAGGGGCGTGATCTCGCCCGCGGGCGTCACCAGCGCGAGCCGCCAGATGCTGTTGCGGTGGGCGAAGTCGTCGTAGCGGTAGTCGTTGACGTGCACCGCCAGGAAGAACTCGTGGAACTTCGCCGCATCCGCCTGCTCCTCCGCGAGGAGCTGCTCCACCTTCGCGGCGGGCAGTGTCTGGAAGATGGCGCGGCGGTGGACCCGGGCCTCGCGGAAGGCGGGCGTCTGGAGCGTGGCCCCCGCGAAGACGCGCGTGTCGAAGCCGTCGTAGATCTCCTTGCGGTCCGAGTACCGATCCAACACCGCGAGGTAGGCGGCCTCCTGCTTCGGATCATCCAGAGTGGGCGCGGGCTCCCCGACGACGGGGGGCGTGGTGGAGCAGCCGCCCAGCACGCCCAGCAGCACCGCGGCCACCAGCAGCCTTCTCACGGGATGAAGTCCTTGCGCGTGAACAGCGTGGTGAGGCGGTGGCCGGCGGCCTCCACGGCCTCGCGCCCCCCCTCCAGCCGGTCCACCAGCGCGAAGGCGCCCAGCACCGTCAGGCCCTCCAGCTTCGCGCGCTCGATGGCCTTGAGCGTGGACGCGCCCGTCGTGACGACGTCCTCCACGATGGCCACCGGGGCGCCGGGGCCCAGCGCGGACAGCCCCTCAATCCACTGGCCGGTGCCGTGGCCCTTGGGCTCCTTGCGCACGATGAACGCGTGCAGGGGCTTCAGGCCGCCGCCCTCCAGGAAGCTGGTGAGGCTCACCGCCGACGCGAGCGGATCCGCGCCCAGCGTCAGCCCGCCCGCGGCCACCGCGGACGGAGCGTCGCGCCGGATGGCCTCCAGCAGCAGCCGGCCGATGAGGTAGTGGCCCTCGGCGAGCAGCGCCGTGCGCTTGCAGTCGATGTAGAAGTCCGACTCCTTGCCGGAGGACAGCACCACGCGCCGCCGCTCGAAGGAGCGCTGCGTGAGCACCTCCAGGAGCCGGGCGCGGTCGCGTTCGAGCGTTTCCGCCATGGCCTACAGACCCTCCAGGTACACCACCAGCTGCGCCGAGTAGCGCAGCTGCATCAGCAGCTCCGCCCTGCGCGCTTCATCCAGCGCGGCGAACACGTCCGCGAGCAGCGAGAGGTCCTGGTTGAGGGCGCCGATGCGCTGCACGACGTCCGCCGCCAGTTCGTCCGCGTCGACCTCCTCCTCGACCCCTTCCGGCGCCAGCGTCTCCTCGGTGGCGAGCGCCTTCTCCAGCATGTCGCGCACCGGCGCCGTCAGCCGCCCCTCGGCCTCCAGCGACTCGCGCTTGGCCGCCAGCACGTCGTGCTCCACCGGCGAGGCGTGGATGGCCTCCGCCAGGGACAAGAGGAGCGCGTCCTCGTCCGACAGCTCCTCGTGCACGCGCACCTGGACCTGGTCGCGCTTGAGGAAGCGCAGCGCCGCCACGCGGCGGAAGCCGCAGATGAGCTGGTAGCGGTCCTCGCCGCGCGGGCGCACGTCCACCGGGAACAGCTGGCCCAGTCGCGCCAGGTCCGTGGCCAGCTCGGACACGTCGCCCTCGTCCCGCAGGCGGAAGGTGGTGTCCTCGTCCAGTCGCTCCAGCGGCAACACCATCGCCGTCACCTGTCCCATCACGCGCGGCACGATGGCCTCCGCGTGGGGCTCCCCTTCCGGGGGCGCCGCTTCATCGTTGGAGCCCTGCTCCGATTCCGCGCCCGCGGCCTCCTGGCTCGCGCGGCTCGCCACGTCCCAGATGCCGGCGCTCAGCAGCGCGGCGTCCGCGCCCGACACCGGCCCGGAAGGCGGCTCCGCAAGCACGTCCCTCGCCTCACCGCCCCCGTCGCTGCCCGTGCCGGAGGCGTCCTGGACGCGCTCCCCCGAG
The DNA here is from genome assembly GCA_023424585.1 of Pseudomonadota bacterium. Classification (GTDB taxonomy): domain Bacteria; phylum Myxococcota; class Myxococcia; order Myxococcales; family Myxococcaceae; genus Corallococcus. The sequence continues at coordinate 773 of JAFADT010000899.1, read as the reverse complement.
GACAGCTCCACGTAGCGGCCGGGCCCTGACGCGGCTTCCGTCCCCGCCGGTGACGTCTCCACGCCCATCGAGGACGCCTCCGCGCCCGTCGAGGATGCCTCCGCGCTGGTCGATGACGTCTCCCCATCCGTCGGAGACGCCTCTGCGCCCGCCGAGGACGTCACCCCATCCGTCGGAGACACCTCTGAGCCCGTCGGTGACGTCTCCGCGCCCGTCGAGGACGCCTCCGCGCCCGTTGGTGCGCCATCCGGACCAGGAGCTGCGCCCTCCGTGCGCGCTTCGGACGCAGCGGCGGCGTCGGCCCCGCTCGCGGTGCCCTGCCCACCCTCGCCGGGCAGGTCCGACTGGGCCCCACCCGCCGCGGCCTGGGTGGCGCCTTCCGGCGTCACGTCCCCGCCCGCACCCTCGCCGTGCTTTGGCGGGGACGCGTCGGCCGCGCCGTCCTGCTGGGGCGGCGTCGCGTTCTCCCCCGGCGTGCCCGGCATCCCTTCCTCTCCCTCGGCCCTGTGCTCGGCGTCCATGGTGGCACCCCCGGTGGTTCCACCCCCGCGCCGCCGGAAACGACGGCGCGGCGGGCGGCATCTAGCGGGACTTCTTCACCACGACCTTCTTCTTCGCGCCAGCACCCATCACGCGGGGAACAGGCGCGCCAGCACTGCTCGCCTGCTCAGTGGACGCCGGCCGCGGAGGCTCCGGAGCCCGGGGTGCGGCCGCCGCGGGCGGCGGGGGCGGCGGGGGCGGCAGCGGCTTGGCGGACGGACGCGCCACGACGG
>JAFADT010000868.1 GCA_023424585.1 Pseudomonadota bacterium | reverse complement strand
CTCCCCTGCCCTCCGGGGCGCCGGGCGCGGCCGGACGCGACGCGCCAGGGCCCGCCGCCACCAGCCGGCGCACCAGCCCGCCCTGCACCAGCGCGGACAGCACGCCCACCACCGCGAAGAGCGCCCCTGAGCGCAGGCTTGCCTCCTTGAGCACGCTCGCGTCCGGATGCACCGCGTGCACCAGCCACCCGCCCTCCAGCGGCACCGGCCCCGAGGAGAGGAAGCGCGTCAGCAGGTACACGGAGAAGGTGCCCTCCATCTGCGCGAAGGCCACCGTGTAGAGGAGCACCAGCACCACGCACCGGCCCACGACAGGCAGCGTCAACGCGGCGGCGGCGCCCCGCATGCTGCGCGTCGCCGCGGACGGCGAGTCCGCCTTGCGCGTCTCCGGCAGGAAGCACCAGGTGTTGAGCAGGTTCAGCGCGGACAGCCCCGCCGCGAACAGGCCGATGGCCAGGTTGCCGCCCCACGCCCCCAGCACACCGCCCAGCGCGGGCCCCAGCACGAAGCCCAGGCCGAACGCCGCGCCGATGACGCCCATGCCCCGCGCGCGCTCGTGCGGCCGGGTGATGTCCGCCACCACCGCCTGCGCCGTGGACACGTTGCCCCCGGACACCCCGTCGATGACGCGCGACAGGAACAAGAGGGGCAGCGTGTGCGCGAAGGCGAAGAGCACGTAGCCCACCAGCGAGCCCACCTGCGACACCAGCAGCACCGGCCGCCGGCCGAACCTGTCGGACAGCCGCCCCATCACGGGCGCCGCCACCAGCTGCATCAGCGAGTACACCGCGACGAGCAGCCCCACCGCGAAGGGAGAAGCGCCAAAGCGCACGCCGTACACGCCCAGCTGCGGAATCAGGATGCCGAACCCGATGAGGTCCAGGACGGCGATGCCGAACACCACCCGCAGCGACGCCTCCCGAGCCAACTTCGCACTCCCTCGTCCCCCCGCGAGGGACCGTTGAAAAAACAAAGACCGCCGGAGCGCGCGTGCGGGCGCTCCGGCGGCCGGGTAGAATCCCACTCTCGGCGCGAGGCGTCTACATCGCCTCGGCGGACTGGATCTGACGGTTGGCCGTGTCGCGCTCGATGCAGCCCTTGGTCATCGTGTACTGGTACGTGCCCAGCTCGTCGCGCCAGTACTCGCCCTCGTAGGGCCAGTAGAGCTGATCGTCCGCCACCGCCACGGAGTACTTGTACTTCTTGACGATGGCCGTGCGGCCGCCCGCCTTGAGCTGCTCCTCCAGGAACTCCTTCTCCTTGGTGGTGGTCTCGAACTTGATGCGCAGGCCGTTGGCGAGCAGCAGCTTGAGCGCGCCCAGCTCCGTCTCCAGCTTGCCCTTGGCCATGATGCCGGCCTTGGAGATGAGGCTGGTGCGCTGGACCTTGAGCTCCTCCAGCAGCTGCTTGGTCAGCTCCGAGTACTTGAACGTGTCGCCCTTGTTGGAGAACAGGTCCATCTCCCCCTCGAGCTCCAGGATGGAGTCGTTGGTCTTCTTCAGGTCCTGATCCGTGAGGGCCAGCCGGAGGATGCGCTCCAGGATGATGTCCGTGCCGTTCTTCTCCAGGCCCTCCTTGTTCTTCTTCTGCACGTCCGCGAGCACCGTGTAGTACTCGGAGGCGTCCATGTTCTTCTTCACGAGCGAGTCCAGCTCGTCGTGCACGGGCAGGTAGGTGCGCTCGAAGTCCTGGAGGATGAGGTTGGACTCCCGGTAGCGGCAGTTCTCGTAATAGATGACCGCCTTGAGGATGAGCGCCTCCGGGAAGTACTCCTCGCGGAAGAAGGGCGACGACAGGGTGATGAGGTTGCCCAGCGCCTGCTCGTACTGACCGATGCGGTAGTTGGCCCAGGAGGACTCGAAGAGGGCCTCCAGCCACTGCGTGTTCCCGCGCTCCACCTTGTTCAGGTAGAAGATGGAGAAGCGGTTCTGCTGCATGCCGTAGTGCGTGCGGGCGAGCTGCATGAAGGCCAGCTCGCGCAGCGACTTGTCCAGCTTCGCCGCTTCACCGGTGCGGCCCGGCATGGGGCGGGTGAGGCGCACCACCTCCTTCATCGCCTCCAGCGACGCGAGCACGTCCGTGTTGCCGCGCTTGCTCGCCGCGTCCTTGTTGCGCGTGCCGTTGCGGAAGAAGGCCAGGCCCTCCAGGTACTTCGCGCGCGGATAGAACGGATCCGTGCGCGGGATGGTGAGCGCCAGGCGCTTCACCTCCTCGAAGGACTTGTCCGCGTTCTCCACCTGGCCCACCTGGTCCAGCGCGCGGCCACGCACGAAGTGGTAGCGCGCCAGCAGGTAGCGGAACTCGTTCCGGAACTTCTCCGGGAACTCGTAGTTCGCGTACCGGGCGATCTCATCCAGGATGACCGTCTCGTTCTGCGTCTTGCGGCTGATGAAGAACAGCCACTCCAGGCTCGTCTTGAAGAACTTCGTGGACGGGCCCGCGGCGAGGATCTTGGAGAACTCGCCCAGCGACGAGTGGTACAGCCCCATGCGGTAGAGCGACTTGGCCAGCACGTAGCGCGCCTCCACGTGCAGGCCCTGGAGCTTGGGGTCGCCCAACAGCTCGTGGGCCGCCATGGCGGACTTCTCGTACTCGTCGTTCTTGAACAGGCTGATGGCCGCGTCCAGGCGCTGGCGGTCCGCCGTCTTGCCGGACACGTCCACCGCGTCGAACGTCATCGTGGGCGCGGGCGGCTTGTCGTTGTCGCCCGTGAGGTCCAGGCCCAGGCCCAGGCCGGAGCTGCCCTGGGGCGCGGGCTTCGAGGCGGGCGCGACCGGGGCTGGGGGCGTGGCCGCCGGCGCGGGCGTCGTCACGGCCGCGGG
>JAFADT010000792.1 GCA_023424585.1 Pseudomonadota bacterium | reverse complement strand
AAGAGGAATTATATATTTGAATGCATCTCCACTTCCAGGATCTCCCAATGTTACTTCTGTTAGACTATCAAATGTAACATAACGTCTTTCTAAAGTAAATTCAATTGTATCTCCTGGTGATACATATATTGGCTTTTGTTGTGTACCATATTGATTTAATTCATCAGGCATGATAAAACTTTCAACATCTTCATTTTTATAGAAATCATGGAATTTAACAAATACACCAGAAATTTCTTCTTGCCCATTTTTAAATGATGCGTGAGCATATACTGTCATCTTTCCGTAATTGGTAGGATTCTTAATTCTTGCAGATTTAACACTCTCATCATATTCATATTCAACTGTATTGCCTTTTTCATCACTAATCACAATTGATTCTTGTTCTACCATACCTTCTTCTGTTTCAACCTGATACGTTTTTTCAACAACATAGTGTTTTAGAACAACAGCGTCAAATTTAGGATAGTAAGATGTAACAAACTCTTTATATGAATCTGTTGATTGAGACATTGTACCATCGGTATACGAGTTTCCAGGGCCATTTGGATAGTAGATAACTATAGTCACCATAATATCCTCTCTATCAAGTGGAATAGCACTTACAATAACATTTGTATGATTAGTAATGACAGATGACTCAACAGGAGAATATTCGAAGTGGTCTGGGTCGAATACATAACCATCTTCTTCATCAGGATTATTTTCAAAACGCTCGAACGTTTTATTTACCATATCATAGAAATATGGAAGTTCTTCAATAATTGTTCCATAAGGTACTTCGTTAAATTGTATAAATGATGAATCTGGTTTCTTAACATTTACAAAATTACCAGCATTAACAGATACGTCAAATGTAACAATTTCTAGAATAATATCATCACCAATAACGGTATCCTCTATAAGATTTCCTTCAAATGTTATTTGTCTCTTTTTCAAATATATTTTACCATCTCTTTCTACTTGTTCATAATCTTTATCAGGAGTTTCTCCATCAGGAACGGGATCCAAGAAATAGTATTTTTCTCTATTAAGAATATCATATGTTATCTTATAAGGAGATTTTGCTATATAGTATTGTGATATTTCAGTAGCTTGGTCTTGGTATAATGAACCTGCAATTTGTCCATCCCAATTTGTACCAATTATATGTTTAACAGTAAGCTTATAACTCTTTCTGTCATCATCAGGTTTTTCCTCAGTTTTATTAATTGATGCATCTGTCACATCTGGTTTTAATGCAGGATTACTATATGCAATAATAGCTTCTGAAATTACATTGTCTTTTCTTGTATCTACAGGAATATCTTTAAATGCAGTACATTGCATATTAAGTTTAATTCCAACATAAGTATCAATTAAATTATATTTTCTATAATTTGCTGTAATATGCACAGGTATAGCATAATAAGGTCTATTTGGATCCTTTGATTCTAAGTCGAAATCTAAATCTAAATCATCAGAAGGCAACAAAATCTTCTCACCTATTTCCAAAGAAAATATTTTATGTTGTTTGTCAACTACAGATTCTATTATGTTTTCTGATTCATTAATTGACACATTCAATGTATCATCGAAGTTAGAAATAAAATATACTGTTATGGTATTTCCACCTTGTACATATTGCATATGTATTGGTGCTTTAAATGACCAATAGTGTTTATAAATCTTATCTGCATTTTCATCATCTCTATTAGAAGGAGGAGTCGGATCATCATTCTTTGCATCTTCAGGATCATTGTAGAATGAATTATCTAAATCCTCTTCATCTCCTTCATATGATATATAGTATGACTTGTTTCTAAATGATGTATCAATTAACACAGGAACTTCTGTTATTACTACTTCCTTTGTTGCGGCACTTTTAATAACACATTGATATGTGTTTAATGAGTTAGTAACAAAGTTGAAAATAGAAAATGGTACTTCATATTTGTCTATACCTGAAAAGAATAATGAATTACCACCTTTATAATTAGTACGATGTTCTTCTTTGTATAAATCAGAAGTTATTTGATATGTCGGATATAGGATTAGCCCAGAAGTAGTACTAGCATCTGATGTAAATTGGTCAAGCTCTTTTTGAGTTTCCTTTTCACTTGCTGATGAAAGAGATTGTGATGCTGCATACTGCGGGAACCATTCTAGTTTCAGCGGTTCAGATGCATCTGGAAATGACTCAGGAACAATATTTTTATTATAATCAATTTTTCCAGGAACCATCTCTGCTGCAGTCTGTGTAAATGTTAAACCTGCTCCGTATTTTTCTAAGTTTTTATTGATTGTTTTTAATCTTACATGCTGGGCCGAACCACCAGAAGTTAATTCATTTAAATTTTTAGATAGCTCTAATGATTCAGGAATATTGTTATATACTCTTTTACCATTATCATCTACTGTTTCTCTAGCACCAACACCGGATTTGTACCACATAGAATTATCTGCGCTTAATGTACACATAATATTATTGCCAAACGGGTGATACGAGTCCATACTATAGTCTGACATATATGATGTTGTACAAAGTGGAGCTTTCTTATTCGCACCTGGCTTTGTTACTTCATTGAATAGAAACTCTATTAAAATGTCTCTTTCTGTTTTATTTTTAGCAACCTGTTCAGGTGTCAGCTTAAAGAAAGATTCTGGTTTAGTTGTAATGTTTGGAAATTCTAATTTCTTTTTAAAATTCAATCCAATACCTTTGCCTGCAGAATATGTTTCATCACCTAATTCAATAGGATCTCCTGTATTTTCAGTAGGAAATCCATTTAATGCGTATGATTTGTTAGAATTTAATAGAATTGAAAAACTGTATGATGAACCGGTTAAACCATCTTTATTGGTAAACTTCTGTGTATCATCGACAGAAGTTACTGCAACCATTTTAAGCCATGCTCCATACAAAGCAAAATCTTCATCATCATTGTAATCTTTTAACAACTTATAAAAATCAGTCGAATAAGGTTTTTCTGTTCTATTATTAACCCAACAAGATCTTTGTCTAGGGTCATAACTTTTTATTAGCTTTCCAGTTTTCTTGCTATAAAAACGTAATCCGGTAACATCATAAATACGAACATGCTTTATGTTGTTATCTGTGTTGTTCTTAATAGCTCCTAAAAATTCAATATCATACTTAAAGTTGTTGAATATTGAATCTGGTGATGACTCTATAATTCTATAACATTTTCCAGAATTTGAAAGAAGCAAATCGTTTACTGCATACTCTCTTCCTTCTAACTTTTTTATGCTGTCGTTGGCCAAGATAAAATTGTTTTCTATCTTTTGCAAGGCCATCTCAATATCATAAGAGTTATCAAGGTCAAAGTCTACAAAATAAACAGCATTACCGGATCTGCCTTTATTACCAACATATCCATCAAGACCCGGTTTTACAAACCCTGGTGCGTAATTTCTATTTACTGGTGTTTTATATTTGAAAACTGTAGCCATTAAAGATTTATTATCATTTTTGCATAATACATATGTTTTTCTGTTGGATAAACATACATATAATATTTACCATTTTCGTGCTTCAATTCATTCTTAAAATTCTTAACTTCTTCGAAATTATTATCATATATTCCGTTGAATCTCAATGACTTAAGCAATGATTTATCCTTTCTTAGAACAAACTTGGTTTTATTATTTATATTTATGAATTTCAATACATAGTTTTTGATATAGTTAATCTTGTATTCATTGGTAGTCAAATACAAAGGTTGCCAAGATTCAATGAATGGACCAGCTTGTAGTATACTATAAACTAAACTGTCATTAATGTCTAATCTTATGTAACCTTCTTCTTCATTGATATAAGTATTCTTCCAAATTGTAATTTCAACCTCAGTAGATTGATTCTTTGATTTAA
>JAFADT010000781.1 GCA_023424585.1 Pseudomonadota bacterium | reverse complement strand
CCCCGGCGCAGCACGCGCACGTCGGCGGGGAGGTCCTCGTCCGACTCCGCCTGCACCGACGGCAGCGGCCAGGCGCCCGTGAGGTGTCCCAACACCAGGGCTCGCTGGGCGTCCGACTTCGACACGGGCGGGGTGAGCGGTGAGGCGCTCAAGGCGCTCGGGTCGACGGTGAGGCGGCTCGGCGAGGCGTGGCTCAAGGGCGGGCTCCACGGGTCCAGGCGGGCCACAGGGCCCGCCACGTCTTCGGCATCACGTCCACGACGTCGGCGGCGCCCACGGCGGTGAGCAGCACCATGCGCAGCTCGCCGTTGGCGCCGGCCTTCTTGTCGGCGTCCAGGAGCGCGACCACGTCCTTCAGCGCCGCGCGGTGGGCGATCTCCGCGGCGCGGTCGCGGCCGAGCACGCCCGGGCCCCTCGCCAGCGCGCGCTCCACCTCGTGCGCCACCGGCTCCGGGGTGATGCCCAGGTGCCGGCCCACGTCCAGGGCCCAGAGGATGCCCAGGCCCACCGCGTCGCCGTGCGACAGCTTGAAGCGCGACAGGCTCTCCAGCACGTGGCCGAAGGTGTGGCCGAAGTTGAGCACGCGGCGCAGGCCCTGGTGCTCGTAGGGGTCCTTCGCGCAGATGCCTTCCTTCAGGCCGCGCGCGTCCTTCACCAGCTTCTCCAGCGACGGCGGCGCGCGCACGTAGCGCTTGAAGAGGGGCGCGTCCAGCGACGCGACCATCTTCCACGCCTCGATGGAGCCCTCGCGCACCTGCGCGTCGGACAGCGTGGCGTACAGCTCCGGGCACAGCCACGTCTCGTCCGCGTAGTGGAAGACGCCCGCGGGGTTCTTCACCACGCGGCCGCGCACCACCAGGTCCACCGCGCCCTTGCCGCCCAGGCTGCTGTCCACCGCCGCGAGCAGCGTGGTGGGCACCTGGAGCAGCCGCACGCCGCGCTTGAGCAGGTGCGCGGCCACGGTGGCCACGTCGCCCACGGTGCCGCCGCCCACGGCGACGAGCGTGCCGGAGCGCGGCAGCGTGATGCCGCCCGCGAGCACCTTCTGGAGCGACGCGAGGCTCTTCGCGCGCTCACCGCCGACCAGCTGGATGATGGCGCGCGGCTTGCGGGCCTCCAGCGCGGGGATGAGGGTGGGGTGGAAGCGCGCGACGGTGCGGTCCACCACGGCGACGCTGCCCTCGGGCAGCTTCGCGGCGAGCTTCGTGAAGGAACCCCAACGGTCGTTCGGGGGACGGTAGGAACCGGGAGGAAGCGGGCTCATGCGGAGTGGGGGCGGGCGTTGAGTTGCTGGACGAGGTCGGCGATGACGAGCGACACCATGGCCTCCAGCACCGGGACGGCGCGGGGCATGATGCACGGGTCGTGACGGCCGCCCTTGGCGTGATCCGCGAGCGTCGCGGGGGGCTTGAAGTAGGCGCGCACCTGCATGGGCTCGCCGTTGGCGAGGCCACCCTGGATGCCGCCGTAGGCGTCCTTCACGGAGTGGAACTTCGTGCCGGGCTGGCCGATGCGCTGGAGCAGGTCAGGCGGGCCCCACACGACCCCGGTCACGGCGCCGATGCTGCCCAGCGCCTGCGCGATGAGCGCCTTCAGCTTGCCGAAGATGGGCTCGCCCAGGCCCACGGGCAGGCCCTCCACCCGCACGTCGATGGAGCCGCCCAGGCTGTCACCGGCCTCCTTCGCGGCGAGGATCTGGCGGGCCATCTCCTCGCGCACGGCGGCGTCCGGGCAGCGCGTGGGGTGCGCGTCCACCATGGCGCGGGTGAGGCCCGGCGCCGGAACGGGAGCGACCAGCTCACCCACCTGGGAGACGTAGGCGACGGTGCTCAGCGAGGGGAGGTCTCGCGCGAGGTACGCCTCCGCGACGGTGCCGCCGATGACCCGGCAGAGCGTCTCGCGCCCGCTGGTGCGGCCGCCGCCCCGGTGGTCGCGGTGCTTGTAGCGCTCACGCCACACGGCGTCCGCGTGGCCCGGCCGGTCCACGCTGGCCAACTGGTTGTAGTCCTGCGAGCGCTGGTTCGTGTTGCGCACGATGGCCGCGATGGGCGTGCCCAGCGTCTTGTCCTCGAAGACGCCGGAGAGGATCTCGACGGTGTCGGGCTCGTTGCGCGGCGTCACCAGGGCGGACTGCCCGGGACGCCGGCGGTCCAACGCCGCCTGGAGCAGGTCGCGCGTGAGCGGGACGCCCGCGGGGCAGCCGTCGATGACCGAGCCCAGCGCGGGGCCGTGGCTTTCGCCAAAGGTGGTCAGCCTGAAGAGGGTGCCAAAGGTATTCATGTCGCCGTTTCCCAGAGTTGTCGCTGCCGCCGGGCCTGGGCGACGAACCACGCCGCACCGAGCAGGAGAGGGGTGCCCCCGCGGCGAACGATCTCCGCGGCGACGCGCCGGCCGGGCGCACCGTATGCGATCACCGCCACGCGTGCCCCCTGGAATCTCAGGTTTTCGGGGGCGGCCACCCGGTCCGGCCACGTCCAGACCCACTCCCCCGACAGCGGGGCCTGGATCTCCGCGCGCCGCACGACGCGCAGGGCGAGCCCCTGCTCGGCGGCCACCAGCCGCAAGGCCTGCGTGGAGCCGCCGTCGCCCAGCACCGCCACGTCCTTCGCCCCCAGGCGCGTGAGCACCGCGCGGGCGCCCTCCGTGTCGGTGTTGAAGGACTCCCACCGCGAGCCCCGGCGCACCAGCGTGTTGATGGCGTCAAGCGAGGAGCCCGTGTGCTTCGCGAGCCGCATCTTGAACGGGCTCGTCACCGCGAAGCCCGCGTAGTGCGGCAGGAGCGCGTCCACCACCGCCTCCACCGGCGCGTCCTCCGCCAGGTCGATGCGGTCGAACGGTTGACGGTGGATGCGCGGCGAGCGCGAGTGCGGAATCGCCGTGCCCAGGATGCCCAGGCCGAGCGCGTGCGGATCCTTCGCCTTGCGGTGCTCGCGCACGACGTCGTCCAGCAGGCGCTGCCCCGGGGCCGCCGTCCACGGGCCGCCCATGGCCACGTACTCCAGCCCGTTCCGGCGCGAGAGCACCGCGCGCGCCGGGATGGCGACGGGCCCCATGCCCAGCACGGTGACGCGCTCGGCGCCGAAGCGCTGGGCCAGCCGCGCCTGGGTCTCCAGCAGCACGTCCAGGTGCGCGGGCCCATCCATGGGCTCCACGTGCTTCACCAGCGCATCCGGAGGGATGGGGCGCGACCAGCGACGGAGCGCCTCCTCCGTCGTCAGCGGCCCTTCCGCGTGGTGCGACGCGAGCAGCTTCCCGGGCGGTGCGTCCATGTCCTGCGCACGCTCCACGTCGCGGTCCACGCGCCACGCGGCCTGGATCCACGGGGCGGGCAGCGGCCTGCCTCGCTCGGAGACGAGCAGCGGCATCGCGCGCGCGAGCGCCTCCGGGTCGATGTCGCCGGGCGCGTGCAGGTCGGTCCGCACCTCGATGACGTCCGCGCCGCGCTGGAGGCCGTCGCGCGCGAAGGCCACGGCGTCCGCGCCGGTGAGCGTGGGGGGCAGGGTGATGATGCGCCGGGTGGCCATCAGGCGGGCTCCTGGGCAAGACAGCCCCGGAGGAAGTCCGCCAGGGAGATGGTGGGGACGCGGGCGTGCAGCGCCTCGCGCTCGTGGAACAGCGAGTGCAGCTCCTCCTCCAGCGACACGTCCGTGCGCAGCCGCGGGCGCGTGGTGTCCGCCAGCAGCCGCTCGCGGTACGTGGCGAAGGTGACGGGGACGACGAGCGTGAAGTGCCCCGCGAGCGCCTCCGGATGGTGCGACAGGAAGCCGCCGCCCACCGCCACCACGCTGCCCGCGGGCAGCAGGCCCAGCGTCTCGCGCTCGGCGGCCCGGAAGGTGGTGGGGGACTCGGCGACCCAGGAGCGCAGCGGGCGCCCGTGCCGGCGCTCCAGCTCCGCGTCCAGATCCAGCCCGGTCCTGCCGAGCAGCCGCGACACGAGCGGCAACAGCCGCGACTTGCCGGCGGCGCGGTGCCCCGCGATGACCACGGTCTGCGGGTCCGCGGGGCGGGGGCAGGGCCCCGGGGACGAGAGCGCCCCCTGGAGCGCCTGCCGGAGTCTGGGGTCTACCGACGCGACGACCTGGGAGACGAGGGCGCGGCGGGCCTCAACGGACGGTGCCGACATAGACGTAGGCGGTTCCAAACAGCAGGGGGTGGGCGGCGCGCTCGGAGTAGGCGCCGGCCTGGTCCATCAGGGAGAGGAAGCGGTCGCCGGCGGGGAAGGCCGCGGCGGTGCGGGGCAGGTACTGGTACGCCGCGCGGTTGCCCGTGAGCAGGCCGCCAATCGCAGGCATCACCGTCTTGCTGTAGAAGCGGAACAGCGCCCCGTACGGGCCCGTGGGCTGGCCGAACTCCAGCACCACCACGCGGCCTCCGGGGCGCACCACGCGCGCCATCTCCTGGAGGCACTTCACCGGATCATCCACGTTGCGGATGCCGAAGGAGATGGACGCCACGTCGAAGGTGTTGTCCGGGAAGGTGAGCGCCATGGCGTCCTGCACCTGGAACTCCACGTCCAGGCCCGCCTTGGCCGCCTTCGCCGGCGCGCTCTCCAGCATCTCCGGGCAGAAGTCCGTGCCCACCACGCGGCCCGAGGCCCCCACCTTGCGCTTGAACGACAGCGCCAGGTCGCCCGTGCCGGTGGCGCAGTCCAGCACCTGGCTGCCGGCCTTCGCGCCGCTGAGCTTCACCGCCGTGCGCCGCCACAGCCGGTGCACGCCGAAGGAGAGGACTTCATTCGTCACGTCGTAGCGCGTGGCGATGGAGGAGAACATCTGACGCACTTCGGTGCTCATCGCGCCTCCGCGATCTGTTTTGCCGGCCCCGCCGGCGTCCAGAGGTGTCGGTCCACCGCGGCGAGCACGCCCGGCA
>JAFADT010000774.1 GCA_023424585.1 Pseudomonadota bacterium | reverse complement strand
CGTCAGGTGCGCGGGGAAGGTGAGGGCGCCCACGCGCGCCACCGCCGAGGCCACGCGCACCAGGGGCCCGGCGTCCACGGGCGGCGCGGAGGAGTGGCCCCCGGGGCCCGAGGCCTTGAGCGTCACGTTGCGGGACACGCGCTCCGCGGCCTGGAGCGCCACGAAGCGCACCTCCCTGCGGTCCGGCGACAGCTCCGTGAGGCCGCCCTCGTTGAGCGCGAGCTCCGCCTCCTTCAGCTCCGGGCGGTGCTCCAGCATCCAGTCCAGTCCCTGTCCGGAGCCCACCTCCTCGTCCGCGCCCAGGTACAGGAGGATGTCGCGCGAGCGCACGCCGCCCTCCTGCTTCAGCCGGCGCAGCGCGAGGATGCTCGCCGCCGCCATGCCCTTGTTGTCCTGCACGCCGCGGCCGTACAGCAGGCCGTCCTTCTCCGTGAGCGTCCACGGGTCGGTGGCCCACTCGGCCTTCACGGCGGGCACCGTGTCCAGGTGCGCGAGCACGAGCACCGGCCGGCCCTTGCCGCTGCCCTTCAGGCGCACCAGCAGGTTGCCGCGCCCGGGCGAGGGCTCGATGAGCTCCGGTTCGAGGCCCGCCTCACGCAGCCACCTCTCCGCCACCCGGGCCGCCGCCGTCTCGTTGCCGGGCGGGTTGGAGGTATCCGCGGCGACGAGCTCCGCGAGCAGCGTCCGCAGCTCATCCCTCGGCGCGGGACGGGATGACGCGGCGTGGCTTGGACCCAGCGCGAGCGAGGCGATGACGAGGGGCAGGAGACGCATGGCGCGGAGGCTCGCGCCTTCCGGCCCTGGAAGGCAACGGAAGCGGTGTTTGCCGGGAGTGCCGTGTTAAGGGAGGGGCCCTGGAGGGATTCCGCCCATGGCCTCGCCGTTGAGCTTTCGCACCGTGGAGCTGCCGCTGCGTCACGCCTGGACCATTGCCCGGGGCACGAGCACGGTGAAGCGCAACGTGTTGGTGGAGGTGCGCGCGGAAGGGCACGTGGGCTACGGCGAGGCCGCGCCCAACGTGCGCTACGGCGAGTCGTGGGAGTCGGTGGAGGCGGCGCTCCACAAGCTGGCCCCCGTGCTGGAGGGCCGCGACCCGCGCCACTTCCGCGACGTGTCCGAGGCCGTGGACGCGGCGCTGCCGGACAACCCCGCGGCGAAGGCGGCGGTGGACCTGGCGCTGCATGACTGGGCGGGCAAGGTGATGGGCGTGCCGCTCTACCGGATGCTGGGCGTGGACCCCACGCGGCAGCCGGTGACGTCCATGTCCATTGGCATCGACGTGCCGGAGACGCTGGCGGTGAAGGTGCGCGAGGCGGCGGACTTCCCCGTGCTGAAGGTGAAGCTGGGCGCGGACCGCGTGCGGGAGGTGTTCGGCACGGTGCGCGAGCTCACGGCGCAGACCCTCCGCGTGGACGCGAACGAGGCGTGGACGCCGGACGAGGCGCTGGCGCACATCCAGTGGTTGTCCACGCAGGGCGTGGAGCTGGTGGAGCAGCCGCTGCCCGCGGCGGACGTGGAGGGGGCGAAGTGGCTGCGCGCGCGCTCGCCGCTGCCGCTGGTGGCGGACGAGTCGCTGACGAAGGCGGCGGACGTGCCGAGGCTGGCGGAGGGCTTCCACGGCATCAACGTGAAGCTCCAGAAGAGCGGCGGCATCCGCGAGGCATTGCGCATCATCGAGACGGCGCGCGCGTGCGGCCTGAAGGTGATGCTGGGCTGCATGGTGGAGACGGGGCTGGGCATCGCGGCGGGCGCGCACCTGGCGCCGCTGGTGGACTGGGTGGACCTGGACGGCAACCTGCTGCTCGCGGAGGACCCGTTCCGGGCGCACCCGGTGGTGCAGGGCCGCATCCAGCTGGGGGCGGGCGCGGGCCTGGGCGTGGAGCCCCGGTGACGCCACCGCTCATCCAGGACCCGATGGCGGTGCTCGCCGTGCTGCTCGCGGTGCTGGCGGGGCTGTATGCGTTGCAGCGCTACCCGGCGGTGGAGCGGTTCTTCAACGTCGTGCCGCTGCTGGTGTTCGCGTACTTCGTGCCGACGCTGCTGTCGAACCTGGGCGTCATCCCCACGCAGTCGGAGCTGTATCGCTTCACGCGCGTGTACCTGCTGCCCGCGAGCCTGGTGCTGCTGGTGCTGTCGGTGGACCTGCCCGCCATCGCGCGGCTGGGGCGCAACGCGGTGGGCGTGTTCCTGGCGGGCTCGGTGGGCATCATGGTGGGCGGGCCGCTCGCGTATCTGGCGTTGGGGTGGCTGGTGCCGGCGGAGCTGGGGGACCAGGCGTGGAAGGGACTGGCGGCGCTCAGCGGGTCATGGATTGGGGGGAGCGCGAACTTCGTGGCCATTGGCCAGAGCGTGGGCGCGCTGGACAGCACGCTGAGCATGCTGGTGGTGGTGGACGTGGGCGTGTCCAACGTGTGGACGGCGGTGCTGCTGTCCTTCGCCGGGCGGGAGAAGGCGATGGACGCGAGCATCGGCGCGGACCGGACGGCGCTGGACCGCGTGCGCGAGGAGTCCGCGCGCCTTCAAGCGGCGTCCGCCCGGCCCGCGAGCCTGGCTGACCTGCTGTCGATGCTGGCGGTGGCGTTCGGCGTGACGGTGGCGTGCACGGCACTGGCGAGGCACCTGCCGGACCTGGGCAACGTGGTGACGGGCTTCACGTGGGTGGTGTTGCTGGTGACGACGGTGGGCGTGGTGCTGTCGTTCACGCCGGTGCGCAGGCTGGAGGGCGCGGGGGCGAGCCGGGTGGGCTCGCTGTTCCTGTACCTGCTGGTGGCGACGATTGGCGCGCAGGCGGAGTTCCGGCGGCTGTGGGACGCGCCCGCGCTGGTGGCGGTGGGGGCGCTGTGGATGTGCATCCACGCGGCGGTGACGATGGGCGCGCGGCGGTGGCTGAAGGCGCCGGTGTTCTTCGCGGCGGTGGGCTCGCAGGCGAACGTGGGCGGGACGGCCTCCGCGTCCGTGGTGGCGGCGGCCTTCCATCCCGCGCTCGCGCCGGTGGGCGTGCTGCTGGCGGTGCTGGGATACGTGCTGGGCACCTACTGCGGCCTGGTGACCGCGCTGATGCTGGAGCAGGTGCACCGGCTGCTTCACTGAAGGGAGACGCGGATGCGGACGGTGCTGCGCTGGGCGTGCCTGCTGGCGCTGGGAGGCTGCGCGACGACGCCGGCGCCGAGCGCGCCGCGCGAGTCCTTGGGCGCGGTGGTGGAGTCGCTGGCGCGCGAGGCCGCGCGGCTGACGCCCGGGACGGACCTGTCGCTCGCGGTGATGGACCTGCGCACGGGGGAGCTGGCGAGCGTCTCCGGTCTGGAGCCGCACATCTCCGCCAGCTCCGCGAAGGTGCTCTGGGTGGCGGCGGCGCTGGGGCAGCGGGACCTGGCGACGGTGGCGCCGCTCGCGGAGGAGGTGTTCCGCACGTCGGACAACGAGGCATCGGGCGAGGTCATTGACCTGGTGGGCGGACCGGATGCCATCAATGTCTACCTTCGCGGCCTGGGGCTGGCGCACACGGCGCTGACGAAGTGGAACTACGGCCGGGAGCGCTGGGCGACGAACTCGCCGCGCGCGATGGGGCGGGACAACTACTTCTGCGCGGATGACATGGTGTCGTTCCTGGCGCGGTTGGACCGGCGGGAGGTGTTGCCGCCGGAGCCCACGGCGCGGCTGCTGAAGTGGATGGAGCTGACGCCGCGAGAGGGCTGTGGCGGTTGGCTGGGGACGCGCCTGCCCGCGGGGGCCCGCGCGTCGCTCCAGCACAAGGGCGGGTGGCTGCCGCCGGGCTGCTGTGGGGATGACGCTCGCTACAACGTGCTCAACGAGGTGGGGCTGGTGACGCTGCCGGATGGTGGGCGGTACGCGGTGGCCCTCCTGGCTTCACGCGGGCCCGACTGGCCGCGGCAGGCGTTCTTCGTGGAGCGTGCGTCCTGTGTCCTGTACCGGCACCTGGCGAAGGACGCGGCGCTGGACTGCGGTGACGCGCTGGCGAAGGCCGGAGGCCCCGCGCCCGTGGTGCTGGAGCCTGGGACGCCGGCGCCGAGCTACGACTGCGAATGACGTGCGGTGCCCAAGGCGGTCCGACCTGAATCCAGTCCCCAGGGTTGAGAAGGTGAGAGTCCCGCGCGGACTCCCTGCCGGAGGCGGACCGCGAAAACCTGTCCGACAGTCGGACAGGCTGGGACGGCACGGCAAGACCTGTCCGACAGTCGAACCGGCTCGGACGACGGAAACCTGTCCGACAGTCGGACAAGTTTGGGACCAGCCCGGGCGGGGGGGCGTCACGCCGTAACCCCGTTGGACTGACGCGGGCGGCACGGTGCGCCTCGTGCGTGGCATGGGGCGTGAAAGAAGGACTGATGCCTCCGGGGCGCATGGCGTCCCCGCGTGAGCCCTGGCTGTTAGTGCTGTCCGGCTGAATCACGGGGAGGCGTAGCCATGATGGATCCGCAGGCGTGGCGCAGGTTCGCGGAGCGGCTCGGGGTGGCGCATTCGATCATCCAGGCTCCGATGGCGGGCGGCCTGACGCCGCCGGAGCTGGTCGCGGCGGTGTCCGAAGCGGGCGGCTTGGGCTCGCTGGGCGCCGCCTATATGCAGCCGGAGGACCTCGCCCAGCAGGCCCGCGCGGTGCGCGCGCTCACCTCGCGGCCCTACGCCATCAACCTCTTCGCGCCACAGCCCGCCGTGGCTCCCGTGGAGCCGGAGGCCACGCTCGCCATCCTCGCGCGCTTCCATGCGGCGCTGGGGCTTCCTCCCCCCGTGACCTCGGCGGCCGCGATGCCGGACTTCGCGAAGCAGGTGGAGGCGGTGCTCGACGCGGCGCCCGCCGTGTTCAGCTTCACCTTCGGCGTTCCGCCCGCGCCGGTGCTGGAGGCGTTCCGGTCGCGCGGCGTCCTCGTCGTGGGCACGGCGACGAACGTGCGCGAGGCCCGGGCGCTGGAGGCCGCGGGCGTGGATGCGGTTGTCGCGCAGGGCTCGGAGGCGGGCGGCCACCGGGGCTCCTTCGGCGGTTCGTTCGATGCGGGCATGGTGGGGACGATGGCGCTCGTGCCGCAGGTGGTGGACGCCGTGCGGGTGCCGGTCATCGCCAGCGGCGGCATCATGGACGGGCGCGGCATCGCGGCGGCCCGGATGCTGGGCGCGGCGGCCGTGCAGCTGGGCACGGCGTTCCTGCGGTGCCAGGAGTCCAGCGCGGCGGCGGCCCACAAGGCGCTGCTGCGCGAGGCCCGGGATGAGTCGTCGCGCATCACCCGCGCCTTCTCCGGGCGCCCGGCCCGGGCCATCCCCAACGAGCTCACGACCGCGCTGGAGGAGGCCGGCGCCATCCTGCCCTTCCCGCAGCAGCACGGGGCCACGCGCGCGCTGCGGGCCGCGTCGTCGAAGCAGAACGACCCGCGCTTCATGGCCCTGTGGGCGGGGCAGGGCATCGGCTTGTCGCGCGAGGGCCCGGCGGCGGACCTGGTGCGGGCGCTGGTGGCGGAGACCGACGCCGCGCTGTCCGCCGCGCGCGGCTGACTCAGGACGGCGAGGGCGGGCCCATGCTCCGGCCCGCGATGCGCTGGCGCAGCGCCACGAAGTACATGCTGCAGAACGTGGCCACCAGGACCGCGGCTTCATCCCAGTAGTCCAGCGGGTCCTCGTTCTCGTCCAGCAGCGACAGGCTGAGCAGGCACAGCACCACGTGCACGGCGAACACGGGCAGCGACGCCTGCCCCAGCGCCTCCAGCACCTTGGGTTGCAGCCAGCGGAACACCCGGGGCGCGAGCCAGCTGGCGAGCAGCGCCACGGCCAGGAAGTTCAGGAGCCGCAGCGGCGCGAGCGACCACTTGTCGAACAGCACGGAGGCGGTGCCCAGGTCCAGGTCGAGGTGCCGCACCACGAAGAACCCCAGGCTGACGACGAGGGCGCCCGTGAGGAGCCGGCGGGACACGGGCTCGCGCTGCTCCGGCGCGGTGGCGCGAGCCACGCCCAGCCACACCCCCAGCACCCAGAGGAACTGCCACGCGAACAGGTCGAACGCGCCCGACAGGTCGATGCTCAACGGCGGCCACGGCAGCACGGGGATGGCGACGAGCAGATCATACAGCGCGCGCTTGAGCCCCACCTGCGCCCAGACCCAGATGAGGGCGCTCAGCCCCAGGACCCGCGTCCACCCCTCCTTGCGCGCCCCAACCAGCACGGCGGGGGTGAGCAACAGGAGCACGACGTACAGCGGAAGGATGTCGAGCAGCGGGGGACAGTAGAGGAGGAACAGGCTGCTCCACAGGGCGGTGAACGGGTCCTGGTGGAAGAAGGCAATGAGGTTGTGGATGGCGGGCCTGCGCGCGGCGCCCCCCAGCGCGGCGATGATGGTGAACGAGAAGCCGAGCAGGGCCACGTGGTAGCCGTACACCTTGAGGGCCCGGCGCCAGAGGCTCTTGAACACGGCGGCCGTGTCCCGCTTCTTCGCGTGCACCACGCCCACGAGGAACGCGGAGAGGAACACGAAGCCCTCGGCGGCGGACACGAAGCCGAACGGCTGATTGCCAAGGACACTCAGCCGGGTGGGCAGGTGCGTCAGCGTCATCAGGACGAGCAGCACTCCGCGCAGACTGTCGAACTCGGGGCGGCGTTTCATGGCGGGTAGACTTCTTCATCCATGCCACAGCCCCACGTCCTGGGTAAACCTCACCGCCCGCGCGGTTCCGCTGTCACTGTTCGGCTGACGCACGCGACCGTCATCGCGTGGATGTTGCTCGTCGGCACGGGCTGTGCGTCGTCCCGGAGTGTGCACCTGAGCACGGGGCGTGGCCCCGCCCTCGTTCACACTCCTCAACGGGCTGTTCGGCCCGGGGTGCTGGAGGAAGAGGGCTTCGTGGACACGGTCGCGGGCCTCGCGCGCGCCGCGCCTGTGTCCACGCACCCCCTGGAGGCGGCCCGGCGCCTGCTCGTGGCCTCGCTTCCGCCACGCCCCCAGGTGCGCGGGCACCTGGGCCTCATCTCCGTGCAGGAGCCGGGGCGGGGACGCGTGCGGCTCAACGACGATGGAGCGGCGCTGGCGGCGGCCTATGGCCGGTGGTGCAAGCGCAAGTCGCTCTCCGGCGATTGTCTCCACCTGCTGGAGCGGGGGCCCGCGCTGGACGTGGACGGCAAGCGCACGCTGGCCTTCTCCATCGCGTTGGACTCGGTGTGGGACGAGACCGCGGACGCGCTGCGCGGCATGACGGACCGCGAGGCCGTGCTCTCCATGGTCGTCACGACCGGCGCCCTGTATCTGGGCCTGTGGCTGCTGCCGGAGCCCGTGTCCAAGGGCGTCGCGGCGACCCTGACGGCGGCGCTCATCGCCTATCTGGGCGTCGACACGGTGTGGAGCCTCATCCAGGGGTGGAGGCGGCTCTCGGACGCGGTGGCGGAGGCCACGACCTTCGACGCGCTCCGCGACGCGGGCGAGCAGTACGGCGAGGTGATGGGAGAGAACGCCGCGCGGGCCTTCGTCATGTTGGCCACGGCGGCGCTGGGCAGCACGGCGGAGACCCTGGCCGCGAAGGTGCCCACGCTGCCCGGTTCGGCGCAGGCCTCACTCGTGGCGGCGGCGGAGGGCGGCTTCCGGCTGGTCGCGGCCGCCCAGGTGGAGTCCGTCGCCGTGTCCACGGCGGGTGACCTCCTCCTCACCCTGGCGCCAGGCGCGGTGGCGATGGGCGGGCCCGTGGAGGTGCCGGGGCCGAAGCACCACATCGCGTCCGACAAGTTCAGCACGTCCACCGCGAACGGCGGCCCGTGGACGCCGCGCTACCAGCGGATCTTCGACAAGGCCGGGATGTCCCTGAATGATCCCGAGAACCAGGTGGACGTTCCCGGCCATCGTGGCCCGCATCCCCGCGCGTATCATGAAAGGGTCCATCAACGGCTTGAACAGGTGACGGCGACCTGCAAGACCCTGGAGCAATGCCGAGAGGCGTTGAGGGGAGCGCTCCGTATCCTGGCGCAAGAGATCGCCCAGAAGGGCAGTCCCCTCAACAGGCTGGTGACCCGCACGGAGTGAGTTCAGGAACCCGACCCATGTCCTTGCGATATTTCGAGCTCGCTGATGACGTGTACCTGGAGGGCCGCTGGGAACTGGGGCATCCCCAGGACGCCCAGGGTCGAGACCTGGAGGACTCCTGGCGGTTCCGGATGGGCCGGCCAGGTTCGTGGGAAGGACGCTTGCGCGTCCCCGTGGAGATTCCAGGTCGCGCGCTCGACTACTCCCACGCGGCGTTCAGTACCCCGGTTGTCACCTCGCGGG
>JAFADT010000772.1 GCA_023424585.1 Pseudomonadota bacterium | reverse complement strand
TGCTGGCGTTCGGCGCGGACGGGGTGCTGGCGTGGGGCCGCGAGGTGCCGGGCGTGAACGGGCGCGTGGGCTCCGTGTCGGTGGGCGCGGACGGCACGGTGGCGGTGGCGGGCGAGGCGGTGGGCCTGCTGCTGTGGAACGGCGTGGCCCTGGATGAGGGCGGGCCGTTCGTGCTGACGGCGACGGCGGACGGGCAGGAGCGCTGGGTGAAGCAGCCCACGTGTGGCACCGCGTCCGTGGGCACGGTGGCGGCGGTGGAGGCCGCGGGCCCGGTGGCGGCGGCGTGCGGCAACACGCTCACGCGCTACGCGGCGGACGGCGCGCTGCTGGGCACGGAGACGCTGGCGCCCGAGGCGTGCGGGAGCGGCGCGTGCTCGCTGGCGACGACGACGCTGGTGGCGGCGCCGGACACGGGGCTGGTGGTGTCCGGCTGGCAGCGCGACGGCGCGGGCGACACGTGGAACCAGGATGCGTTCCTGCGGCGCGTGACGCCCTGACTCGGGAGACGCCTGCGCCGGACCTTCAGTCCCGGTCCGGCGCGCCCAGGGGGAACAGGGGCCGGTACGGCCGCGCCTCGTTCACCGCGCGGGCGAAGGACGGGCGGGCCAGCAGCCGCGAGCGATAGGCGCGCAGCCGGGGATGGGACTCGGAGATGCGGTGCGTCCAGTCCGCGTAGAACAGGGAGGGCGCGGCGGCGCAGTCCGCCAGCGTGAAGTCGTCGCCCGTGGCCCAGGTCCGGCCGGCGAGCTGCCCTTCGAGCCAGCCGTAGGCGCGCTCCAGCTTCTCCACGGACATGGCCAGGCCGTCCTTGCGCTTCGTGGCGTCCCCCGTCAGCGCGCCGTCCACGGCGTGCTGGGCCGCGTTCATCACGTGCAGGTCGAAGAAGCGGTCGAGGAAGCGCACGTCCAGCGCGGCCTTCGGATCCGCGGGCAGCAGGCGCACGGGCCCGGGATGCACGAGCTGGAGGTACTCGATGATGATGCTGGTCTCGACGACGTCGCGCTCGCCATCCAGCAGCATGGGGAACTTGCGCAGCGGCCAGCGGCGCAGCCATTCGGCCGAGTGCTGAGGCGTGTCCGGCCCGATACAGCGGAACTCGAAGGGCGTGCCGTTCTCGTACAGCGCGATGAGCACTTTCTGCGTGTACGACGAGAAGGGGTGTCCGTAGAGCGCGAGCGACATCGAGGGCCTTTCTGGTCAACTGCTTGCGTTTGGCAGGTGGTTGAACCGCACCTCGATGGCTTCACGCAAGGCCCGCCGTGCCCAGCTTGAGGTCCTGGTTGAGCCCCGCGTCCCTGCGCACGCGCCAGAGGTACTGGTCCAGGAAGTAGTGGTGCAGCGCGAAGCCCCAGATGAAGCCTTCCATCAAGTCGCGCAGCGTGAGCCCCGCGCCGCCCAGCGCCATCTTCGCGTCGAACGCGCCGCAGCCCGGGTGCACGCCCATGCCGCAGCCCAACGTCCGGTACGCCAGCGTGAAGCCGAGCCCGCGGAGCGCGTAGACGATGAAGCGCTGGCTCACCTTCGGCGCCCATCCGAACGCGGACCGGTCCACGCCTTCCGCGTGGTAGCGGTTGCGGTGAAAGAACCAGACGATGCCGTGGTACTGCACGTTGTGGAACGCCGTCACCGCCACGGTGAACATCAGGAAGTCCATCCGGCGCGACACCGACGGCCAGAACACCAGCGACGTCAGCGTCACGAACACCGCGAACGGCCAGCGCTGCCCGGCCAGCACCGACGCCGCGAACACCGCCGGCCCCGCCGCGAACCAGCCCAGGCTGCCCCAGAGCAGCCGCGCCCGCGTCTTCCGCTCCCGAGCGTCCAGGTACGTGCGCGACACCGTCGCGAACAGGTGCGGTCCGTCCAGGAGCAGCACCCACGCCCACCACAGCGACGGTGCCCAGCACGTGCAGCGCCATCAGCGCCAGGCTCGCGCCCAGTCCCCCGACCGTGGAGAGCAGGTCGTGCCGTCGGTCCACCAACCATCGGCGTGCAGGGGAGCCGGGGCGACATGGGGGGCCGCGTTCATGGGAGGACTCCCGTCCAGGGGACCCGGACTGCTTCCTGGGAGAAACGAAGCCCCAGGATAGCGGGGACATACAGGTAAGTCAGACGCGCACCTGGAGGTCTTGAGCGGGAACCGGCCGGACGGGCAGGGGGCCAGAACCCCCTTGAGGGAATGGCCTCCGGACGCGACAGTGCCGAACCATGGATCAAGGTCGGCGTACCTCGGACCGCAAGTCGGTCGGTCTGTTGGTGAAGCTCAAGCATGAGTCCGTGGGGAGCTTCACCGAGGAGTTCGCCACCAACATCAGCCCCGGGGGCATGTTCATCCGCTCGCGCACGCCGCAGCCGGTGGGCACCCCCGTGCGCTTCGAGGTGCAGATCGCCAACGGCGTGCGCGTGCTCCAGGGCACCGCGACCGTGCGCTGGGTGCGCGAGGTGAACGACCCCGCGGGGCCTCCGGGCATGGGGTTGCAGTTCCTGGAACTGGACACCGCGAGTCGCGCGCTCGTGGACATGATGCTCCAGCGCAAGGCGGGCGGGGCCGCGCCGGTCGCCGCGCCGCTGCCGTCCATTGCTCCGGTCGTGGCGCCGGGCATCGCGCCGCTGGCCTCGCCTGGCATCGCGCCATTGACCGTGCCGGGCATCGCGCCGGTGCGTCCGCC
>JAFADT010000659.1 GCA_023424585.1 Pseudomonadota bacterium | reverse complement strand
TGCGGACGGCGCCTGGTCGAAGGTCCGGTCGCTGCTGTCCGACGCGAAGCCCGAGTACGTCGGCACCTCGTTCATCGAGACCTACCTGCTCGACGCCGACGCACGCCACCCGGCCAGCGCGAGGGTCGTCGGCGGCGGCGCCCTCCACGCCCTCGCGCCCGGCAAGGGGATCGTCGCCCACCGTGAGACGAACGGCGTCCTGCACACCTACGTCGCGCTCACCAGGCCGCAGGAGTGGTTCGCGGGCATCGACTTCGCCGACCCGACGGAGGTGAAGGCTCGGGTCGCGGCGGAGTTCGAGGGCTGGGCGCCTGAGCTCACCGCGCTGATCACCGACGGGGAGACCGCCCCCGTCCTCCGGAAGATCCACGCGCTCCCGCCCGGCCACCGGTGGGGGCGAGTGCCCGGTGTGACGCTGCTCGGCGACGCCGCGCACCTGAACCCGCCCGACGGTGAGGGCGCCAACCTCGCGATGTACGACGGCGCCGAGCTTGGCGAGGCCCTTGCCGCGCACCGGGGCGACCTCGAAGCCGCGCTCGCCGAGTACGAGGAGGCCATGTTCGTCCGGAGCGCGAACGCAGCCGCCGAGGCCATGAAGATCCACGCGCTCTGCTTCAATGACCCCGACGCGCCGCACGGGCTGATCAACCTCCTGACCGGCGGCTCCGCGTCGAGCACGTCGCGCTGACCGCGAGCGCAACGCCTCGGCTCCGAGCGTTGCGATGGCCGGTTGAGGCCCTCCGCCCCGCGGGCCGAGCAGCGTCGGGTCAGCTCCTCGCGGCGGGATGTTCGCGGCTCGCGAACCAGCTCGCTGCGGCTCGTGTGACCTCCTCGGGGTGGGGCGTCGTCTCGCTCGCCCAGGCCACGAACCCATCCGGGCGCACGAGCAGCGCGCTCAGTCCCAGGCGATCCCTGGCGTCGCTGGCCACGTACCTCACCTGGTCGCCCCAATGGCCATCCAGCGCCTGGAGCGATGGCTGCCGGTCGAAGTCCAACAGCACACCGCTTCCCTCTCGGAGCAGCGCGCCGAGCCTCGTCCCGTCCTCGAACTCGAAGTCCGGGCAGCTGCGGCCCACCAAGGGGTGGTCACCGCCCAGGTCGTAGCGGAGCGAGACCCCCCAGAGACGTTCGGCGAGGTAGGTCGCGCCGTCGCGCGTGTCGAGCAGGTCGCGGAGGATGGCTTCGAGCGCGCGGGAAGGGGGGCTGGGTCGCATCAGCGCGACCTGGGCCCGCGTCCAATCGAGGATGCGCGCCCCGATGGGGTGCCGCTCCGTGGTGTAGCTGTCGAGCAGCCCCTCGGGGGCATCGCCGCGCAGGGTCGCGGCGAGCTTCCACCCCAGGTTCATGGCGTCGCCCAGCCCGAGGTTCAAGCCCTGTCCGCCCAGCGGTGAATGGATGTGCGCGGCGTCGCCCGCCAGCAGCACCCGCCCCTTGCGGTAGGTCGTCGCCTGGTGCGAGCGGTCGGTCCACGTCGAGGCGAGGTGCAAGGCCTTGAGGGTCACGTCGGTGCAGGACACGCGCCGCAGGACGGCTTGCACGTGCTCGCGCGTGATGGGTTGGGTGCGATGGAATGCGCCGCCGTCGAAGTCGGTCATCGCGATGACCCCGGGCCGCCACTGGGTGAACATCCCGGTCGGCGTGTAGTGACGGCCCAGGGGGAGCTTCTCCGGCTCGGCGATGTCCGCCATGACCGAGTAGCCCGTGAACTCAGGCTCGGTCCCGAGGAACTCGAAGCCCCCTTGCTTGCGGACCGTACTGCGACCGCCGTCGCAGCCCACGAGCCAACGTGCGCGAAAGCGTTGGCCGCCCGCCTGGACGGTGACCTCGTCGTTCGAAGCCTCGAAGCCTTCGACACCCTGGCCGCGCCGGAGCTCCACTCCGAGAGAGACCGCGTGAGCGGCGAGGACGCGCTCGATGTGCTCCGTCTCGGCCCCCAACTGGAGGTCGGACGGGCCCGGGAGTCGATACTTCCAGCGCGACGAATCGATGTTGCTGTAGTCGAACGGGATGCCCGCGAAGTGGCCGGCCGGCCCGCGGAGGTGTGCGCCGGACGCGATGGCGCCAGGGCTCGGCTGGCCAGGGGCGCCCTCGGCACGATGTTGCGACGCGATGGGGTCCAGCAGTCCGCGCCGGTAGAACGCCTCGATGCTGGGGCCCCAGAGTCCTCGCCTTCCAAACGGGAGCCGCTTCAGGGGGGAGTGCGGATCCTCCAGCTGTTCCAGCACCAGCACGGAGCGCTTCGCGAGCCGCAGCTCGCAGGCGAGGAACAGGCCGACCGGGCCAGCCCCCGCGATGATCACGTCGTAGACCATGGTGTCCTCGGGTGGAGACAATACCGTCGCGCGCCCCATGAAGCCCTCGATGCGCATGGGCCGCGGAGGCAAGGTCCCCGGGCCTCCCTACCAGATCCCTTGGGGTTCAAGAGCTTTTGCGCTGGCGGAGGTCTGTCGCTCACGCGTCGGTTGGCCGAGAGCGCGGTATGTCCACGCCCGCCAGGCGTTCCAGGGGGTGATGTGGCCTGGAGGCCCGAAAGGCCCGCGGCAACGAGCGTGAGGCGCAGATGGCCCAGCACCTGCTGGATGCCCGGTCGAAGCGCCCGCGGGCCTGGACGCTGGTGCTCACGGGCAGCGTCCACGCGCGCACCACGGCGGTGAGCTGGGGTGGCGACTTCGAGGCCATGGGCTCGCGCGTGGCTCGCGTCCTGCCCTCGTCGCGGCAAGCCGCGAAGCGCTCGGTGCGTGTCCTGGACGTGGGCTTCCAGCGTGGCACCCAGTTCGCTTGTCGCTACAACGTCTGGGGCGAGGCGGTGGAGTGCGACGTCTTCGGGATCAGCCCGGCGCTGGAGGCATGGCAGTCCGCCAAGCAGGCCGCGGGCCTGAAGCTCTTCACGTCCGAGGAGCCCCACGGCTTCCACGGCCGGCTCTACCTGGGCACGCTGACCGCATCGCCTCCCGCGCTCATGGCGCCGAGCGAGGTCACCCGCGTCCACCCCGCGCCCAGGTAATATGCGGTGAGCGAGCCGCGGTCTTCCATCGTTCGGACGAGGTCATCCATGCATCGAGGGTCCTGCTTGTGCGGCGCGGTCCGCTTCACCGTGGCGGGCGAGTTGCCTGCCCCTGACGCGTGCCACTGCGGCAAGTGCCGCAAGCACTCGGGCCATTACTTCGTCTCGACCGACGTGCCGCGCTCCGCTGTCGCGATCGAGGGCGCGGAGAAGATCAGCTGGTTCCAGTCATCGGAGAAGGCGCGCCGCGGCTTCTGCTCCGTCTGCGGCTCGTCGCTGTTCTGGGATCCGCTCCACCGCGATTGGATTGGAGTCGCGATGGGCGCCTTCGACACGCCGAC
Organism: Pseudomonadota bacterium; assembly: GCA_023424585.1. Classification (GTDB taxonomy): domain Bacteria; phylum Myxococcota; class Myxococcia; order Myxococcales; family Myxococcaceae; genus Corallococcus. The sequence continues at coordinate 1,694 of JAFADT010000659.1, read as the reverse complement.
CCACACCCGCATCGCGCTCCACATCTACATGGCCCACAAGGGCGACTATTACGACGTCGCGGACGGGGCGCGGCAGTTCGACACGATTCCACCCCCGCCGGGGTGAGGTCGTTCCAGGGGGCAGGCAGCACCCGCGCGGGGAACGCCGAAGCATGTCCGGAGTCTGGGAAGAGGACGCGGGAGGCGCCCCTCCATGAGGGGGGCCGATGTCACAACCCGCGGGCGTCCGGTGTCTTCGGGTCGAGCAGAACCAACGCTGACACCCGGAGAAGACATGACCTCGACCAGGATTCCCCCGAGAGACGGGGCGATGCGCCAGACCTTCTCGGTAGGAGCGCACGGCGCGATCTTGAGGATGTGGTCGTCACTGGAGACGACGCCGACGAGGGCCTGGCGACCGCCCCTCTCCCATGGAGGCCGTCAATGACAGTCCCGACTCGCATCCTGGTGGTCGAGGATGACGCCCCCATCGCCGCGGGCCTCGTGCGTGGCCTGAAGCAGGCGGGGTTCCAGGTGATGCTCGCCACCGACGGGTGGCTCGCGCTGGAGGCGTCCGAGCGCGAGCGGCCCGACCTGGTGGTCCTGGACCTGAATCTCCCCGGGAAGGACGGCTTCGAGCTGCTGGATGCGTGGAAGGGCCGGCTGCGCGTGCCTGTCATCGTGCTCACCGCGCGGCAGGAGCTGGAGGCCCGGCTGCGCTCGTTTGGCCTGGGGGCGGTGGACTATCTCGCCAAGCCCTTCTGGATGGAGGAGCTGGTCGCGCGCATCCGCGCCAGGCTCCTGCTCCGGGAGGAGCGCCCGCGCCGTGTGCTGCGTTGGGACGACGTGCGCCTGGACCTCGATGCGCGCGACGTGAGCCGAGAGGGCGCGGGCCCCGTGTCGCTGACCCGCCATGAGTTCGACGTGCTGGCGTACCTCGCGGAGCGCCCCGGGCGGGCCATGACGCGGGCCCAGATCGCCCAGCACGCCCTCTCTCCCAATGAGGAGCGCGATGACCGGACGGTGGACTCCCATGTCGCGCGCCTCCGGAAGAAGCTCGGGCCGGCGGGCGCGCGGATCCGGACGTCCTGGGGCATCGGCTACCAGTTCGACTCGCCAGAGGAACCTTCGTGAGGCTGTACAACCGGCTGGCGCTGCGCACCCTCGTGGCCTCCTTGCTCCTGGGCCTCCTGGGGACGCTCGGGACCTCCTACCTGGCGACCTTCATGGGCGTGGATACCGCGTTGCTGCGGAGCACGCGCTTTGCCACCGCGCTCATCCTGTCCACCCATCGCGAGGAGTGTCAGGCGGCGCCGGGCTGGCGCTTTCAGGGTCCCGAGGGCATCGAGGTGGAGGCGTTCGATGCGGCCCGGGTCGGAGCGGGTCGCCCGGGCGGGCGCCCCGATCCGAAGCTCGTCGCCCGGGTGCTGGAGGGGGCGGAGGAGGCGACCCTCATCTATCTTCCGTTCCTCCATCCCGACTCGCGGTGGGGAGGCGCCTCGGTCAGAAGGCTCGCGCCGTCCGGGCCGTGCAGCCTGCTGGAGTTCCGCTGGCCCCCCATGCATGAGCGCGTGACGGTGGCGCGGTGGCTCCTGGGGCTCGCCCTGCTGTTCACGACCGTCGCGGCGGCGCTGTCCACCTTCGCCGTCGTCCAGCCGCTCCTCGCGCGGCTGCGTCGCCTGCACCGCGCCGCGCGGGCGCTCGGGGCTCCAGAC
>JAFADT010000657.1 GCA_023424585.1 Pseudomonadota bacterium | reverse complement strand
CGTGGCGAGGAGTGGGATGAGTGGCTCAGAGAGTGTCTCGGTGCGGCCATCGGGGAGCTTTCCGAGAATGCTGCGAAGCATGCTGCCGGGCTCCACCGGACGCTCGCCCGTAAGGGCGCTCGCATTTGTTGCGCCGACAACGAGCTCGATGACCTTGCGCGCCAGGACCGTGCCGACAGCAACTCGCTCTTTTCTATCGAGCGAGGCGATGGCTCGTTCAATCACCCGAGCCAAGTGGAGGCCGATGCGGTCCGCCGCCTCTGCTTCATGAAGTGCTGAGCGGTTGGCTTCGAGCTGAGGGTCCAAGGCGCTGAGCTGATCTTGGAGCGCTTCGGTGAGCAGGAGGTCGTAGAGACCGCGTTCGTTCCGCGACATCCTTTGATTCTATCCCCTCAGTCCCAGGCAATCTGGTCGAAGAGTGCGCGCAGCCTGGCTCCGCGGGCGGGGTGGAGGTGCGTCACCCAGGCAATCCTTCCGCGCAGGTGCGCGCGAAAATCGGGATGGCCGTTGGTGTTCTGGCTTGCTGGCCCTCGCGTGCGGCACAGGTGCAGGAGGGCCTTCAGCCGGTCGTAGTCCGCGCGGCGGAGGGCGGGGTGCTGATTCACCACCACCCCTGCCAGCCACTGCTGATGGCCTTGGTGCATGACCCGCGTCTTGTCCCCGCGCACCGTGAAGCCCTCTTCGCGCACGATGCGGCGCACGCACCGCAGCAGCCGACGCGTGCTCCCGGGCCTCGCGTCGCCTCCTGAGAACGCCAGGTCATCCGCGTAGCGCGTGTAACGCAGGCCCAAGGCCGCGGCGAGCGCCGACAACCGGACGTCAAGCTTGTACGCCGCGAGGTTGGCGAGCGCGGGCGAGGTCGGTGCGCCTTGTGGCAGGTGCCGCGACTCCAGCCTCCGTGCCAGCAGCCAGCGCGCGTCCACCTCCCGGGCATGGCCTGCCTTGCGGGCCTTCGCGACGACTGCGCCGGGCGTCCGGTTCGTGCAGAGCCTCGCCAGGGCCCCCGCCACGCCATCCGGATACCCGGCGGCACGGAACACGCCCCAGACCCTCGGAGGCCTCACGGAGAGGAAGAAGTCCTCCAGGTCCAACCGCACGACGACCGCTTGTCCCGTGTGCGGCTCGACGAAGCCGCGGATGCCCCGGCTCTTCACGAAGCCGTGCGCCGCTTCGTGCGGAGGAATCCGGTCCAGGATGCCGTGAAGCACTTGGCGCTGAAGTCTCGCAAGCGCCTCGCCGGGCTGCTCGAGGAGCCGATCGCCGCCGCTGCGCTTGGGAATCCAGGTGTAGCGATAGCGTCGCCAGCGCCCCGGCGATGACGTGTGCTCCCGGCCCGACCCATCCGCGAGCCAGTCCAACTGGGCGGCCGTCACTCTCAGCCAGTCCGCGAGGTGCGCCTGAGTGGGTAGGTCGGGAACGGGCCACGGTTGGCGTCCCATCTCTGGCTCGGAGGTGAGCCAGCGCACGACCCGCACCGGCATCGCGGGATTCGCACAGGCGCGCTTCAACGCGACCCGTGTCGCGAGCACCTCTGCGAGCAGCTCAAGCCTTCCGTGTGGCGGCCGGGGAAAGAACCTCAGCGTGCTCCGCGCGAGCGACCGGAGCCAGGGGAACCGGCCGCCCACAACCTCGGCGCCGTTCGCGACCATGCCCGACACCGTCCAGGGAGCCGCGAGGAAGGCGGACGCAAGCGCCCGGGCCACCACGTTCCGGTCGCTCATCCGCCGCGCATCCGCCATGCGGCGGCCCGGTCCCACCTGTCCCGTCTGGCGTGGCCCGCTTCGCGGCTTGCCGCGAGGTCGGCCACGCGTGGGGAAGTGCTCCGTGTATGAATTCCCCGGGGATGCCCCGGAGAGGCAGGGGACCGTGTCTCCACGGACCGACTACCTGCTGGGTTTCCAGACCGCCGCATGACGTGGAAACCGTACACGGGGCCGGGGCTCCGGTCGAGCCTGGCGCGCAGGGTCCGGACGCTCCCTCCCGATGACTCAAGGGGCGGCCGGCGCCTGGGTCACGAAGCCGCGCTCTCGCATCAGGGCGTCGAGGCTCGCGTCCCGTCCGCGGAACGCCCGGTAGCCCTCGAACGGGTCGACGGTGTTTCCCACGGACAGCACGTGTTCGCGCAGCCGCGCGGCCACCTTCGCGTCGTAGGCGCCTCCGCCTTCCTGGAAGGCCTCGAACGCGTCCGCCGCGAGCATGTCCGCCCAGAGATACCGGTAGTAGCCCGCCGCGTAGGCGTTGCTGGCGAAGACGTGCCCGAAGTGGGGCATGCGGAAGCGCATCCCGACCTCCTCGGGCGCACCCGTCTGGCGGAGCACGTCGCGCTCGAAGGCGTCGGGGTCGATGCGCCTGCTCCCCGCCAGGTGCATCTTCATCTCCACCAGCGCGGAGGTCAGGAAGTCGACGGTGTAGAAGCCCTGGTTGAACGTCGCCGCCTTCTGGATGCGGGCCACGAGCGCCTGCGGCATGGGCTGGCCGGTCGCGTGGTGCACGGCGAAGCGGCTCAGCACCTCCGGCGTGGCGAGCCAGTGCTCGAACAGCTTGGAGGGGAACTCCGCGTAGTCGCTCACCACGCGCGTGCCGCCGAGCGACGGGTACGTCACGTCCCCATTCAGCGTGTGCATCGCGTGGCCGAACTCGTGGAACAGGGTCTGCGCGTCGCGCCAGCCCAGCAGCGCGGGGCTCCCCGCCCCCGGCTTCACGAAGGGCATGCTGATGGCCACCAGGGCCGGGACCTCGCCCCGGAAGCGCTCCTGGACGCGGTACGTCTCCGTCTGCCCGCCGTTGTACTTGCCCTCCCGCGCGTAGGGGTCGAAGTAGAGGAGCCCCCGCTCGCGGCCCGTCTCTCGGTCCTTCACCGCGAAGACGCGCACGTCCGGGTGGTAGACGGGCACGTCCGGCGCGGGCGCGAAGGTGAAGCCGAAGAGCTGGCCCGCCACCCAGAACATGCCCTCGCGCAGGGTCTCCAACTGGAGGTAGGGCTTCACCTCGCTGTCGTCGAAGTCATACGCCTGCTTGCGCACCTTCTCCGCGTAGTAGCGGTAGTCCCAGGGCGCGATGGGCGCCTGCTGTCCCCGGCTCCGCGCAATCACAGTCATCGCGGCGACCTCTTCCTTCACGCGCGCGACGGCGGGCGTCCACATCGTCTCCAGCAACTGCATGGCCCGTTCCGGGGTCTTCACCATCGCGCGCTCGAGCTGCCGGTGCGCATGGGTGGGGTAGCCCATCAGCTTCGCCTGCTCCGCGCGCGCGGCGAGGATCTGCTTGATGACCGCGTTGTTGTCATGTGCGTCGCCGTGGTCCCCGCGGCTGTCGTAGTTGCGCCAGACCTTCTCTCGCAGGTCCCTCCGGTCGGAGTACGTGAGGAAGTCCGCCACCACCGAGCGGGTGTTCGCCACGGCCCACTTCCCCGGCTGGCCTCGCGCGCTGGCCTCGGCCGCCGCGGCCCTCCGCAGGGGCTCCGGCAGGCCCGCCAGGTCCGCCTCGCGCTCCAGGAGCGTGTAGCGCTTCTCGTCGGCGAGCACGTTCTGGTTGAACGTCGTGTAGAGCGTGGCGAGCTTCTGGTTGAGCGCGGCCAGGCGCTTCGCGCCCGCCGTGCTCAGCAGGGCGCCCGAGCGCACGAAGTCGTCGTAGTAGTACGCCACCAGGCGCTGCTGCTCCGGCGTCAGCCCGGCCTTCGCGGCCGAGTCCCGGATCGCCTTGACGCGGCGGAAGAGCCTCCGGTCCTGGGACTGCTCGTCCCAGAACGCCGACAACCGGGGCGCCATCGCGCGTTCCACGGCCTGGTACTCCGGGGTGCTCACGAACGAGGACCACGCGTTGTAGACCTCGTAGACGCGGTTGAACGCGCGGCCGGAGTCCTCGAGCGCGGCGACGGTGTTCTCGAAGGTGGGGGGCTCCTTCGAGTTCGCGATGGCGCCAAGCTCGCTCCGTGCCTGTGCCATGGCGGCCTCGAGCGCCGGCGTGAAATCCTCCACCCGCACACGGTCGAAAGGCGGAACGCCCCCATGCGGCCCGGACCAGGGCGCGAGCAGGACTTGCGGCGACGAAGCGGGGGCCGCGAAGGCCGTGCCCGCCAGGAGGAGGAGGCATGCAGCGATTCTGTGTCGTGGCATGCGGACAGAATACGGGTCAGGATTGTGCGCCATCCATCGAATGGAATTCGCCTGGGAGCCCCGAATGGCCGCACTCGACCGAATTGATCGCGCGATTCTGGAGGCCCTCCAGAACAATGCGCGGCTGTCCAACAAGGAGCTGGCCGCGCGCGTGGGGCTGGCCCCGTCATCGTGCCTCGCGCGGGTGAAGCGGCTGGAGACGGACGGTGTCATCCGCTCCTATCGGGCGGACCTGGATCCGCGCTCGCTGGGGTTGGGGCTCCAGGCGCTCATCGGCGTGCAGCTCCGGCTCCACGTGGGCGAGGCCTTTGGCAGCATCGGGGACCACCTGCGCTCGCTGCCGGAGACGGTGGCCGTCTACTGCCTGGGGGGCACCACGGACTTCCTGGTGCACGTCGTGTGTCGGGACACGGAACACCTGCGCGTGCTCACCATCCAGTCCTTCACCAGCCGTCCGGAGGTGAGCCGCATCGAGACGTCGCTGGTGTTCTCCTTCGCGCGCTCGGGGCTGCCGGTGGACCGCGGCGCATGAGGAACACGGCCCTGTAACCTTTGCGCGTGCTTCGTCGTGGTGGCCGGCGGATGCCTGGAGTGGCCCAGGCGCCTGGACGGAGGGCGGACATGCAGCGGATGAGGG
>JAFADT010000943.1 GCA_023424585.1 Pseudomonadota bacterium | reverse complement strand
TTGGTGCCCTGCGCGGCCCCAAGCACGGCGGCGCCAACGAGGTCGCGCTGGAGATCCAGAAACGCTACGCATCTGCGGACGAGGCCGAGGCCGACATCCGCCGGCGCATCGCGAACAAGGAGGTCGTCATCGGCTTCGGCCACCCGGTCTACACGGTGGCGGATCCCCGGAACCAAGTCATCAAGGAGGTGGCCCGCTCCCTGTCGCGGGCCGCCCGCTCCATGCGGCTGTTCGACATCGCCGAGCGGATTGAGACGGTGATGTGGGAGGCGAAGAAGATGTTTCCCAACCTGGATTGGTTCAGCGCGGTCAGCTACCACCAGATGGGCATTCCCACCGCCATGTTCACGCCCTTGTTCGTGATTGCGCGCACCACGGGCTGGAGCGCGCATGTCCTCGAGCAGCGCGCCGACAACAAGATCATCCGCCCCAGCGCCCGCTATGTCGGCCCGGAAAACCGGCCGTTCATCTCCCTCTCCAATCGCGCGTGACCAGCCCACCATGAGCAACCACTTCTCGACCCACCGGCCCCCCTTCGACGCCGTCATCCAGGACATCGTCGACTACGTGATGAAGGCGGAGCCCCCCAGCACGCTCGCCCATGAGACGGCGCGGCTGTGCCTGCTGGACACCCTGGGCTGCGGCCTGGAGGCGCTGGAGTACCCCGCCTGCACGAAGCTGCTCGGCCCCATCGTCCCGGGCACCGTGGTCCCGCAGGGGGCGAAGGTCCCCGGAACGCCCTACCAGCTGGACCCCGTCCAGGCGGCCTTCAACCTGGGCGTGATGATTCGCTGGCTCGACTTCAATGACACCTGGCTCGCAGCGGAGTGGGGACACCCCTCGGACAACCTCGGAGGCATCCTCGCCACGGCGGACTGGCTGTCGCGCAACGCCGTGGCGGCGGGCAAACCGCCGCTCACGATGCGCGCGATCCTCACGGCGATGGTTCGTGCCCATGAGGTCCAGGGGTGCATCGCCCTGGAGAACTCCTTCAACCGCGTCGGGCTCGACCACGTGGTGCTCGTGAAGGTCGCGACGACCGCCGTCGTCGCGCACATGTTGGGCCTCTCCCGGGACGAAGTCCTGAACGCGGTGTCACTCGCCTGGGTGGATGGCCAGAGCCTGCGCACCTACCGGCATGCGCCGAACACCGGCTCGCGCAAGTCGTGGGCCGCCGGGGATGCGACCGCGCGCGGCGTCCGGCTCGCGCTCATCGCCCGCACGGGGGAGATGGGCTACCCCTCCGCGCTGACGGCCAGGACGTGGGGCTTCTACGACGTGGCCTTCAAGGGACAGCCGTTCAAGTTCCAGCGCCCCTACGGCTCGTACGTGATGGAGAACGTGCTGTTCAAGATCTCCTTCCCAGCGGAGTTCCACTCCCAGACGGCCGTGGAGGCAGCCATGACGCTGCATGCCGAGCTCGCGCGGCGCGGGAAGAGCGCGGCGGACATCGCTCGCGTCTCCATCCGGACGCACGAAGCGTGCATCCGCATCATTGACAAGAAGGGGCCGCTCGCGAACCCCGCGGACCGAGACCACTGCGTCCAGTACATGGTCGCGGTGCCGCTGCTCTTCGGCCGGCTCACCGCCGCCGACTACGAGGATCGCATCGCGGCCGACCCGCGCATCGACGCGCTGCGGGAGAAGACCGTGTGCGTCGAGGACACCGCCTTCACGCGGGACTATCACGACCCGGAGAAGCGCTCGATCGCCAACGGGCTCACCGTCACCCTCAAGGACGGCACCTCCCTGCCGGAGGTGGTCGTCGAGTATCCCGTCGGGCACAAGCGGCGCAGGGCTGAAGGCATTCCCCTGTTGGAGGCGAAGTTCCGGCGGAACCTGGAGCGGCGCTTCGCGGAGAAGCAGCGCGACAGGATCCTTGAGCTCTCCCTCGATCCACGCCGCCTCGACGAGACCCCGGTCCACGAATACGTGGATGCCTACGTAGCGTAGGGCGCCCCGCCCGCGCTGAGTGCCTCCCCCGCCCCAAGGAAGAACCATGAGTTCCCGTCCCCACGGTCTGGCTGCGGCCACGGACCGGAGCCCTTCGCATGCCCAGTTCACCGAATCACTCAACAGCGTGCGAGGGGCGCTGGGCGCGGAGCTTCCAGCATGGCTTGCCGACAAGGCCTACCGGAGCGGGGAGTTGCTCGAGAGCCGGAATCCGGCGAGGCCAGACGAGCTGCTGGCCTCATTCCACCGCACACCCATCTCCCAACTGGACCACGTGGTGCGCGTCGCCCATGAGGCCCAGCGGCGCTGGCGTTCGACGGCGTGGGCTGAACGCGCGAGCGTCCTCCAGCGCGCCGCCGAGCTCCTCTGCGAGCGCAGCCTCGAGTTCGCGGCGCGAGTCACGCTGGAGGTGGGCAAGTGCTGGCAGGAGTCACTGGAGGAGGTGAGAGAAGCAGCGAGCCTGCTGCGTCACTCCGCTGGGCAGCCCGAGCAAGCCGAAGGGCCCGTGCCGTCGGCGACCGGGCTGACAGACGACGAGAGAAGGCGCGGCGTCCTACGTCCGTACGGTGTCTTCGCCATCATCACGCCCTTCAGCTTCCCCATCGCGCTCGCGGCCCGCCTGAGCGCTCCCGCGCTGCTCGGCGGCAACGTCGTCATCCTCAAGCCCAGCGCGAAGGCACCCTGGAGCACGGAGGCCCTGCGTCAAGCGCTCGTTGACGCGGGCCTTCCCGCCGGCGTCCTCCATGTCGTGAATGGAGGGGGCACGACGCTGGGGTCGGCGCTCGTGCGCCACCCAGCCGTGGACGGCGTCTCCTTCGCTGGCAGCATGTCAGCGGGGCGGGACATCCAGCGACACATGTCCGCCGGGCGCGTTCGGCCGTGCAGCCTGGAGCTGGGGGGAAAGAATCCGGCCATCATCTGCCGGGACGCGGACCTGGAGCTCGCCATTGAGGATTGCCTCCACTCCGCGTTCGGCTTCTCCGGTCAGAGTGGAAGCGCCCTGTCGCGCCTCTACGTGCACGAGTCCATTCTGAATGACTTCGTTGATGGGCTGGCACGCAAGACCTGGTCAGCGCGTGTGGGAGACCCATCGCAGCCGTTCGTGTTCACCGGCCCGGTCATCAGCGGAGCAGCCGTGGAACGCTTCGAGGTCGCGATGGACGAGGCCCGCATGGACGGCGCCGTCATCACCGGCGGCAATCGCCTCCGGCTCGAAGGAGCACTCGCGGAGGGCTACTTCGTCGCGCCCACCCTGGTGGCGCTGCCGCACGTGCACCGGCTGATGCGCGAGGAGCTGTTGCTCCCCTTTGTAGGAATCACGAGCTTCCGCACGCTCGACGACGCGCTGCGGATGGCCAACGACTGCGAACATGGCCTCACAGCCACCCTCTTCAGCAACAATCCTGATGAGGTGGAGCGCTTCATGGCGCACGCCGAAGCCAGAGTGCTTCATGCCAACCCCCATGGTCGGAGGCGGGGGCAGTGAAGCAGGTGCTGGAGGGCGGCCACTGTCCATGGCCGCCGGGGGCTCAGGCGCTCCGGGCGCGCACGTCCTGAGATGACGGGGCTGCTCGCTCGACCAGCCTCCCGGTGACGCCCTTGGGCAGCACCACGCCGAAGAAGAAGCCCTCCTCGAAGGGCTCCGTCGAGTCGAGGTGGACCTTCACCCGGGAGGCCATCGTCGCGAGCGCCGTCTTCAGGTACGTCATCGCGAAGTCCGCGCCCACGCACGCGCGCGGACCCCGGCCAAACGGGAAGAAGTGACCGCTCCCCAGCGGGTCCCGCGTCGTTCCTCCGTCCAGCCAGCGCTCCGGCTTGAACGTGTCCGGGTCCGGCCAGTGCGCCGGGTCGCGGTGCAGGTGCTGGTTCGAGATCATGATCATCGAACCCGCCGGCAAGGTGACGCCGGCCAGCTGCGCATCCTTCGAAGGCGTGCGCGTCATCACCCGGACCGCCGGCAGGATGCGCAGCGCCTCATACGCCACCGCCTCCACCCACCTCGCGCCCTCCAGCCTCTGGGACGTCAGCGGTCCGTCCGCCACCAGGGCAGCAGCCTCGGCGGCGAGCCGCGCGTCCGCGTCGGGGGATTTGTTGAGCTGGTGGAACGCGCCCACCAACGTGACGCTGGAGGAGAACGCCCCGCCGAAGTAGGTGCCCCCCAGCATGTGCGCCAGCACCTGCTCATCGATGCCCGGCGCCTCCCGCAGATAGCGGGACATGACGTCCACCGCGCGGGGGTCCTGCCGCTTGCGAGCCTCGCGGATCCGGTCCACGAAGTGTCCGTAGAAGCGCGCCTTCACCGCCTCGAAGTCCTTGGGAGGCTTCACGAACCTCAGCGGCAGCTTCGACTGGATGCGCGCGTCCGCCGCCCTCGCGAGCAGCATGAAGTCCTCGAACACCTGCTCCGGCAGCTTCTCCCCCACCGAGGCCACCGAGAACGCGTCGAACGTCAGCCGCCGCAGCGCGGGCGTGAAGTCGATGCGGTCCTGCTTCAGCAGCGCGTCCACGGACTCGGAGATGGCCGCCTGCATGGGCCCCACCTGCTCCGCCAGCCACTCCGGGGCCCAGGGCTGCGCGCCGGGCTCCAGGGCGCGCTTCTGGACCCAGTCTCCGCGCAGCTCCGCCGTGAAGGCCGTGTCGTCCGTCGTGGACGGGCGGATCTGCTCGCTGATGTTCCCCTTCTCGAACTCCACCCGGCGCGGGGACTCGTACACCTCCGCGATGAGCGCCGGGTCGTTGAGCACCAGCCCGGGGTTGGGTCCCATCCAGATGAGGGTGACGCCGCCGTACTCGCGGCCATAGCGGGCGCAGACGTCCCAGGGTGAAGCCCCCAGGAAGTCCCCGGCGGTGCCGAGGAGCCCCGGCGGGGGACCGGGCAGCGACGCGAACGGTCTGCGCTTCGCGCCGAAGAACAGGTTGAAGAGGCCGCGAGAGAGGGCGTTGGGCACGGGAGGAGTCTCCGGACGGCGCTAGACGGTGATGCCGCAGGGGATGCGGTCGGCCTGGAGCACGGTGTAGGGCACCGCGCTCTCCGCGTTGCGCGCCTTCACGGCCTCGCTCTGCGCGCGCAGCCGGGAGTGGAAGCGGTCGCGGATGGCGATGAGCTGCGGCTCCTGGAAGTAGTCCTCGCGCCAGCCGCTCTCGTGGAGCAGGTACTCCTCGTCGTCCCCGAAGCTGGACAGCGCGCGGCCCACGGCCACCTGCCAGAGCATCTGCGTCTTGGACGGAATCATCGCCTCGATGTCCTTCTCCCCCAGGACGCCCTTCTGGCGCGGCGGAGGCTGGCGCATGCACAGCGGCGCGTTGGGCACGAAGGCGTAGTGCTCGTACTGGAGGTAGTTCACCGCCGCGTGCTGGACGCTCACCGTGAAGAGGACGGTGGTGAGGATGTCCGTGAGGTCGGACACGCGCTTCAGCTCCGCGCAGGGCAGCTTCTCCACGGGCAGGCCGTGCGCGGTGAGGTCCTCCCACCACCGCTGCATGTCGGTGTCGCGCACCAGGTCCTCGTCGGACGGGTAGAAGTGCCCCAGCACGCCGCCCACGTACTCCTCCAGGGCGTCCCACAGCAGCAGCGCGTCATCCCGGTACGGGTAGTGCGGGAGCACCGCGGGGTCGAGCACGCCACGCCGCTCGAGGTCCGGGCGCAGCCGGTTGTCCGCGAGCTTCCAGGCCTTGTACCCCTTCCTGCCCAGGAACAGGTGTCCCTGGTCGGGGCCGCCCGTGGCGATGAGGTCGTCGAACACGCCGCCCTCCGCGAGCAGGCCCTTCCGCGCGCCCTCGTTGATGGCCAGCGTGTAGCGGAAGTGGCGGCGCAGCAGCTTGTAGACGGGGTGCGGATCCGGGAGGTTGCGCATCGTCGCGACGACGAACGGCTCCGCCACGAAGTGGGTCCGCAGCGCGTGGCCCACCATCTGGTGCGTGTTGCCCTCGCTGCACCGCAGGTAGATCTTCGCGGCCAGCCAGTCGTGCGGGCTGTCGTTGGGCGTGAACACGGGGTCCAGCGCCGGGTCCCGGCCCAACTGGATGGCGAGGGGCCGCAGCTGCTGCGCGTCATCCAGGAACAGCAGACACCGGGAGGGCGGCGCCCACCGGCGCTCCTCGACGCCCGCCTTGTCGGTCTTCTTGAACATGGGCACGTCCCCCAGGATCCCGAAGTCGAGGAGGAACACGCGCTTGCCGGCCAGCGCCTGCGCGAGCGTCATGCCCGGAGACAGCAGCCCCTTCACGGTGTCGTCCGTCACGGGCATGCCGTCCGGCAGCGCGGTGATGGACTGGATGTGGACGGGGCTGATGCCCTGGATGGCCTGGCGCGCGAACTCCAGGTCGTCCTGCCAGCGCTGGGCGAGCTTGGGCAGCTCAAGCCCCTTGAAGAAGTCGAAGATGTCCACCAGGCCGTTCCACGCCTTGCTCAGCACGGGCATGTGCAGCTTGATGGCCGCCAGCGTCTTCGCGATGACGACCTCGTAGCTGCCCTCCACCAGCCCCCGGTAGAGCTCGTCCTTGGGGAGCGGCCGCGCCTCCATGATGTCGAGCGCGCCGGGCAGGCCCGCCGTCGCCTCGGCGGGGCGCCACGGGTACATGCGCTGACGGGCCTGGAGCAGCTCGTGCCGGGCGGCCTCCTCCCGCTCGTGCTGGACCTGCTGGGGCAGCCGGGCGGTGCCCTCCAGGACGTCCGCGGTCGTCTTCGCCAGCACCCAGCGGTAGTACGGGAAGAACCAGTGCTTCCCCGTCGCGGTGACCGTCACCGAGTCCAGCAACCAATCTCCCCCCAAGCCGCCGCCCGCGTTGGAGAAGCGCAGCAGCAGCAGGTCGCCCAGGTCCTCGGTCCTGACGGTATAGGCATCCACCGCCCCGGCCTCGAAGTCGTTGTGGAAGCGCTTGTCCAGGACCTGAGGAGGGCTCTCCCCCTTCGTGCCCACGAGGATCACGGAGATGGCCGCGTTCGTTCCCGCGCCGAGCTTCGAGCTCGTGCGAATCGTCAGCGTGTACTCGACGGTCATGGGATCTCCCACTAGCACGTCAAATCCAAGGTATGCCGCTGAAGACGCGGCGGACGCGCCACGGCTCGCGGGGCACAGGTGATCGCACGCGCGTTCCCTGGAGCCAATAGTGGATCGCCCTGAGGACCGCAGGCGCGGGCGGGAGCTCGCACAGGGCGGTTCCTCCAGGAGGCCGTGGTACCTTCCGGCGCGATGAGGCGCGCTCCCGGTCGTCCCCTGTGGGTGGGTGGTTCCAGCAAGGCCCCGCTCGGGTCGTCCCCGACCACGACTGCGATTGAGGCCCGGCGCTGATGCGCACCGCCTGGCGCCGCCTGTTGACCTCGCTGGGGTTCGCCTCGAAGGCCGAGGAACCGCCGCTCCTGGAGGCGGAGGAGCTGGCCCGCTGGTATGCGGGGCTGGGGTTGAAGGAGCGGCTCGCGGTCAGCCGCAACCTGGTCCGGCGCGTGCGCGCGCCGCGTGCGTCGCGGGATCCGTTGACCCTCCCGGCCGTCGTCACGGGTCGGCTGATGTTCGAGCAGGACGGGCCGCAAGGCCCCATCGCCTTGCATCACATCAAGGTGGAGCTGTGGGACCGGGACCTCGGCACGCCGGACGACTTCCTGGGCGAGACCTTCACGGGCGCCGACGGTGCGTTCGCGATCCGCTACGACCCGGCGGACGCGGGTGAAGGGGACCTGCCAGACCTGGAGCTGCGCTTCTTCGAACCCCAGCACACCTTCCGGCAGGACGGCCGCGTGGTGGAGACGTGGAGGCGCATCGGCGCCGAGCGGGGGCCGGAGGACCACGCTGGCCTGGAGTACGACTTCGGAACGCTGCGGCTGCCGTACTGGGAGTACGATCCATCGACGCCGCTGGCGCGGCTGCTCGTGGTGGAGGAGGGCACGCCCCCCACGGCGTACGCGCCAGGGCGCGCGCTGGCGATGCTCAAGGCCGTCGCGCCCATCGAGCTGGTGAAGCGGCAACACCAGCTCCAGATCCGGCTGGGGCAGGCGCCGAGCCTGGCGAGGATCCAGGCGGACTATCCGGAGGCGATGACGGTCCGGATGGAGCGGGAGTCACCGGGCTCCTCGCGGAGCGATGCGTGGTTCGGGGAGCGGCTGCTCAACGGGATGTTCTCCACCGTCCTGGACCGGGACCCCGAGGCGCCCGGGGATGCGCGGGCCTTCCGGCTGTATCTGCCCTGGAACGCCTATGAGCAGGACGGCGTGCACTGCCTGCCGGACGTGGACCTCCGGCTGCGGCTGGTGGACGGCAGGCTGATGCCCCAGCGGATCATCCTGGGGATGCGGGAGCCCGGGGCGACGGCGCCCGGCTCGCCGGTGACTCGCCGGACCTACACGCCAGCGGACGGCGCGGCCTGGGAGGCGGCGAAGCGGATGGCGCGCGTGAGCGCGACGCTGGACGTGGAGCTGGGCAACCACCTGGGGCAGTGCCACTTCAACGTGGAGCAGTACGCCATCGCCGCGCACCGGAACCTGCGGCGCAACCCCTTGCGCTGGCTGCTCATGCCGCACCTGCGCGAGGTGGTGCTGATCAACCACGCCGCCACCGGGTTCCTGGTGGGGCCCACGGGGTACATCACGCGGGCCAGCGCGCTGACGGAAGCAGGCCTCCGCCAGCGGCTGGAGCACCTGATGGGCAGCTATGACTGGAGGGGCTTCGCGCCCGCGCCGCCGGTCAGCGAGGGCCACCGCTACGCGCGGGCGGGGCAGCTGTTCTGGAAGCTGCTCGGGGAGCACATCGACGCGTTCTTCGCGGAGCACGGCGCGGCGGTGGAGGCGCAGTGGCACGAGGTGCGCCGGTTCTCGGACGACCTGGTCGCGCACTCCGCGCCGGCGTTCGTGTGCCGCTACCTGCGCGCCAAGGTGCCGGGGAGGGACGCGCCGTGGTTCGTGCGCTCGGAGCGCATGGACCTGGGAGCGAAGGTCGCGGAGCCCGCGGCGAAGGCCGTGAGCGCCGTGACCCGGACGGATGCGCCCCAGCCGGGTGAGGTCGAGGCGCTGAAGCAGCTCTGCCGCTACGTCCTCTTCTTCGCGACGTTCCGCCACGCCTGGGCGAACAACCTCCAGTGGGACGACGCGGGAGAGGTCCTGTACACGTGTCTGGGGCTGCGCTGGGGCAAGGGCGGCGCGCTGTCCACCGAGGAGGACCTGGACGTCGCGCCGACGCCTGACGAGGCGACGGAGATGCTGTGGATCTCCTGGATGCTGTCCAAGACGAACTACGGCTTCATCCTGTCCAACGAAGAGGAGGACGTGCATCCCCGCCTGCTGGAGCTGCTCCGGGCCCACGCCGCGGAGTTCGCGGCCCTGGGGCTGGACGTCCGGACGGTCAGCTCCCGCATCAACATCTGAGCGGCCTCAGTACGTCCAGGGGAACCGCTTGAAGTCGCGCTTGCGCTTCTGCACGAACGCGTCCCGGCCCTCCTGCGCCTCCTCCGTGCCGTAGCCCAGGCGCGTGGCCTCCCCCGCGAAGAGCTGCTGGCCCACGAGCCCGTCGTCCGGGAGGTTGAAGGCGTACTTCAGCATCTTGATGGCCGTGGGGCTCTTGGTGTTGATCTCCGCCGCCCACTCCAGCGCCACCTTCTCCAGGTCCTTGTGCGGCACGGCCTTGTTGATGGCGTTCATCTGGAACGCCTCGTCCGCCGTGTAGGCCTGGCCCAGGAAGAAGATCTCCCGCGCCCGCTTCTGCCCCACCTGCCGCGCCAGCAGCGCGCTGCCGTAGCCCGCGTCGTAGCTGGCCACGTCCGCGTCCGTCTGCTTGAACATCCCGTGCTCCTTGCTCGCGATGGTCATGTCGCAGACCACGTGCAGGCTGTGCCCGCCGCCCGCCGTCCAGCCCGGCACCACCGCGATGACCACCTTCGGCAGGAAGCGGATCTGCCGCTGCACCTCCAGGATGTGCAGCCGCCCCAGCCGCGCCGGATCCGCCGCGTCCTCCCCGGGCTCGTACTTGTAGCCGTCCTTGCCGCGGATGCGCTGGTCGCCGCCCGAGCAGAACGCCCAGCCGCCGTCCTTCGGCGACGGCCCGTTGCCCGTCAGCAGCACCACGCCCACGTCCGTCATGAAGCGCGTGGCCTCCAGCGCCCGGGCCAGCTCGTCCACCGTCCTCGGACGGAACGCGTTGCGCACCTCCGGCCGGTTGAACGCGATGCGCACCGTGCCCTGGTCCACCGCGCGGTGGAACGTGATGTCCTTGAACTTGTGGCCTTCCACCGGCTGCCAGCGGGACGCGTCGAAGAGCTCCGAGACCATGCGCTGTCTGCTCCGAATCTGGGGAGAGTGAACGGCCCGGAACCCTAGCGGTTTCCGCTCGGAGACGCCCGCGCTACCGTGCGCGCCATGCCCACGAGCCTGCTCGTCGTCCATGTCCACGTGCGCGTGCTGCCCGAGCACGTCGGCGCCTTCCTCCAGGCCACCCTCGCCAACGCCCGGGAGAGCGTGAAGGAGCCCGGCATCGCGCGCTTCGACGTCTGCCAGGACACCGAGGACCCCACCCGCTTCGTCCTCGTGGAGGCCTACCGCACCGCGGACGCGCCCGCGGCGCACAAGGAGACCGCCCACTACCTCACCTGGCGTGACACCGTCGCCTCCATGATGGCCGAGCCCCGCGCCGCCCGCCGCTACGCCAACCGCTTCCCCGACGACGCGGGCTGGTGACATGTCCACCGCCCCCTTCGAGTTCGCCACCGCCACGCGCGTCCTCTTCGGCCCGGGCCGCGTCCAGGAGGTCCCCGACCTCGTGCGAGGCCTCGGCGGCCGGAAGGTCCTGCTCGTCACCGGCGCCAGCCCCGCTCGCGCCGACCCCATCCGCGCCGGGCTCGAACGGCTGGGCATCCCTTGCGCCGCCTTCCGCGTCCCGGGCGAGCCCACCGTCGACCTCGCGCGCGAAGGCACCGCCGCCGCCGTGGACTCCGGCTGTGACGCCGTCGTCGCGCTCGGTGGGGGCAGCGCGCTCGACGCGGGCAAGGCCGTCGCCGCGCTCGCCGCCAACGGGGGAGACCCGCTGGACTACCTGGAGGTCATCGGCCGGGGCCAGGCCCTGACGAAGCCGTCGCTGCCGTTCGTGGCCGTGCCCACCACGGCGGGCACCGGCTCGGAGGTGACGCGCAACGCGGTGCTGGGCTCGCAGGAGGCCGGCGTGAAGGCCAGCCTGCGCAGCCCGATGATGCTCCCCCGCGTGGCCCTGGTGGACCCGGACCTGCTGGAGCACGCGCCCGCGGACGTGCTCGCGGCCGGCGGCCTGGACGCGCTGTCACAGCTCATCGAGCCGTTCCTGTCCATCCGCGCCCAGCCGCTCACGGACGCGCTCGCTCGCGAAGGCATGCGGCGCTCGGCGCGCGCCCTGCGCAGGGCCGTGCTCCACGGCCCCGGCCCGGCGGAGCGCGAGGACCTGGCCCTCGCCAGCCTCTTCGGCGGCCTGTGCCTGGCCAACGCGGGCCTGGGCGCGGTGCATGGCTTCGCGGCGCCGCTGGGCGGGATGCTCGGCGCGGCCCATGGGGCGCTGTGCGCAGCGCTGCTCGGGGCCGCGCTGGAGGTGAACCTGGAGGCGCTGCGCTCGCGCGCTCCGGACCACCCCGCCCTGCCCCGCTTCCAGGAGCTGGCGGTGCTGCTCACCGGCCAGCCCCACGCCCGCGCCGAGGACGGCATCGCCTGGGTGAAGGACCTGGTCCACGCCGTGCGCCTGCGGGGCCTGCGCGACCTGGGCCTCACCGACGCGGCCGTGCCCGGGCTCGTCGTCAAGGCCCGCGCCGCCAGCAGCATGAAGGGCAATCCGCTGCCGCTCACGGACGCGGAGTTGACGGCGCTCGTCGAACGGTCGATGTGAGGACCCTGCCATGAAACCCGCCGCCCTCGTCCCCGTGGTGCTCGAACGCCTGCGCGAGAAGTATCCCGACGCGAAGTACGAGCTGAACTGGAGCACCCCCTTCGAGCTGCTGGTGGCCACCATCCTCGCCGCGCAGTGCACGGACGAGCGCGTCAACCGCGTCACCGCCGAGCTGTGGAAGAAGTACGACGGGCCCCAGGCGCTCGCGGACGCGGACACCGCGGAGCTGGAGGAGGACCTCAAGCCCACCGGCTTCTTCAAGCAGAAGACCAGGACGGTGCAGGCCATGAGCCGCGCGCTGCTGGACGCCTACCAGGGCCAGGTGCCGCCGCGCATGGAGGACCTGGTGGCGCTGCCCGGCGTGGCGCGCAAGACGGCCAACGTCGTGCTCAACACCGCGTTCCAGCAGGCCTCCGGCATCATCGTGGACACGCACGTGGCCCGCGTCAGCCAGCGCCTCGGACTGACGAAGCAGGAGAAGCCCGAGGCCATCGAGGCGGACCTGATGAAGCTGGTGCCCCGGGACGACTGGACCTTCTTCGGCCCCGCCGTCGTCCTGCACGGCCGCTACACC
>JAFADT010000487.1 GCA_023424585.1 Pseudomonadota bacterium | reverse complement strand
ACACGCGCCTGGGCGCCACCGCCGCGGAGGCCGCCGCGGGCACCGTGCTCGCCTCGCTCCCCGGACGCATCCTCTTCCTCCACCCTTCCTATCCCCAGGGCCGGTGGCTCGAGCTGGAGGTGGGCGCGTTCGGCGCGGCGATGGTCGTCACGCCTCCTGTCGCCGCGCTCGGCACCTGGGGCATGGGCGAGGTCGCGTTCGGCGACAGCCAGCGGCCCGGCCGCGCGTACCTGGGCGCGCTCGGCGGCGCGGCCGCGGGAATGCTGCTGGGCATCGCCGCGCATGAAGGCCTGCGCCACCTGGCCGGCTCCAGCGAGCGGCTGGACCTCCTGCGCCGCTACCTCGCGCTGTCACTCATCGGCAGCGGCGCCACCGTTGGCTATCAGTGGAGCCGCACCCCCACTCCCAGGCATTGACGCGCTGTTTCGCCGCACCGGCGTTTCAATCTTCCTTCCGCGCGCGGCGCCTCGGCGCCCCGCCCTCCACGCCAGCGCGCGAGCCCGACGCCTCGGCGCTGGCGTTGTCAGCCCGGGTTCCTACAGTGCTCCGCGCAGCGCCAACACCCAGCAGGGAGAAGACACATGCAGGCTCGCAAGAACGTCCGTCGCCTCGCCTTCATCCTCGCCGCCGCGGCCACCGTGATGGGCCTGGGCATCGCCGCCACGCCGTCCTCCGCGGACGCGCAGGACTGCACGCCCCAGTGTTTCAAGAACCCCATCACCGGGCAGCTCACCTGCACATACCCCTGCCCGTAGCCTGGGGCAGGCGACGACCGCGATGAAAAAAGGCCCCACCCGCTTCATGCCGGGTCGGGGCCTTCTTCATGCGCGAAGCGCGCTACTCCGTGCGCATCGCCTCCACGGGGTCCAGCTTCGCGGCGCGCGCCGCCGGGTAGATGCCGAACGCCAGCCCCACCCCGCAGCTCATCACCAGCGACACCACCACGGACCACATGGGGACCTCCGTGGGCAGGTTGATCATCCACCGCGCCAGGTGCGCCAGGCCCACGCCCAGCGCCACGCCCACCGCGCCGCCCACCAGGGACAGCACCACGGCCTCCAGCGCGAACTGCGCGAGGATGCGGTAGCGCTTGGCGCCCAGCGCCTTGCGGATGCCAATCTCCCGCGTCCGCTCCGTCACGGCGACCAGCATGATGTTCAGGATGCCGATGCCGCCCACCAGCAGCGACAGGATGCACACGCCGAAGCTGGCGGCGGACACCGCCGAGGAGAGGTTGTTGAACATCTCCGTGGCGGACGCGTTGTTGTAGAGGAAGAAGTCGTCCGGTTCGTCCGCCTTGAGCGCGTGGCGGCGGCGCATGAGCAGCGTCACCTCGTCCTGGGCGCGCTGGAGCAGCTCCGGGGACTTCGCCTGGATGCTGATGCGGAAGTCGCGCACGCCGAACATGGTCGCGAAGGTGGACAGCGGAATCATGGCCTGGTTGTCCTGGCTGCCGCCGCCCAGGAACCCGCCCCGGCGCTTGAGCGTGCCCACCACCTGGAAGGTGCGGCCCAGCAGGCGGAACTCGCGGCCCAGCGGATCCAGGCCGGGCCACAGCGTGTCCGCCAGGTCCTGGCCAATCACCGCCACGCGCCGGCCGTCCACGAACTCCGCGTCGGTGAAGGGCCGCCCGGCGGACAGGCCCACCGAGTTGGTGTGGAAGTACTCCGCCGTGCCGGCCCAGACGTTCACGTTGGGGCGCGACTCGCGGTCGGCGGTGGAGGCCTTCTGGCCGCCCTTGGAGTCCTCGCCGGCGGCCTGCGCGATGGAGGGCTGCGTGCGGATGGCGTCCAGGTCCGCGTAGGTGAAGCGCGGCCGGCGCGCGAGCTCCGCGACGGAGAGCTGGCCCTGGCCGAAGGGCAGCCGCTGCACCTGGAAGCAGTCGCTGCCCAGCTCCGACATCTGGTCGTTCACCTGGTTCCGGAGGCCCTCGATGAGGGCCATCATGGACACCACCGTGGTGACGCCGATGACGATGCCCAGGAGCGTCAGGAAGGAGCGCAGGGGGTTGGAGCGGAACGTGCCGAAGGCCAGCCGCACCGTGTCCCAGAAAGCCATCCACATGGTCAGGTCTCCCGCTCGCGCCTAGTCGTGGCGGAGCGCTTCCACGGGGTCCAGGTTCGCGGCGCGCGCCGCGGGCCAGATGCCGAACAGGAGGCCCACCACCGCGGAGAAGCCCACGCCCAGCGCCACCGTCAGGGGTTGCACCGCCGCCGCCAGGGGCGTGAGGTAGTTCACCAGCCACGCGAGGCTCATGCCCACCGCGGTGCCCATGGCGCCGCCCACCGCGGACACGCTGGCCGCCTCCATGAGGAACTGGAGGATGATGGTGTGCTTGCGCGCGCCCAGCGCCCGCCGGACGCCGATCTCCCGCGTCCGCTCGCGCACCGACACGAGCATGATGTTCATGATGCCGATGCCGCCCACGAGCAGGGTGATGAGGCCCACGCCGGTGGCCGCGCCGTAGAGCGCGCCGGTGAGCTGCGCGTACATGTTGGCCAGCTGGTCCGGCCGGTTGATGGCGAAGTCGTCCGGGGCGCCGGGCTTCGTGTTGCGCTCGCGGCGCAGCGTCTCCGTGAGCCGGTCCTGCACGCGGGGGACGTTCTCCTGCTGGTCCACCGCGAGCACCAGGGTCACGTCGCGCTGGGTGCCGAAGTGCCCCTGGAACGCGGTGTAGGGCAGCATCACCACCAGGTCCACGTTCTGCCCCAGCACCGTGCCGCGCTCCACGATGACGCCCGCGACGCGGTAGGGGCGGCGGTCCACGAGGATGCGGTGGCCCACCGGGTTGATGCCCGGGAAGAGCACCTTGCCCACCTCCGCGCCAATCACCACCACGGCGGAGCGGTTGTCCACGTCCGCGTCCGTGAGGAAGCGGCCCTGGCCCATCTCCACGGAGGACGTCATGGCGTAGTCGGGGCTGGTGCCCATGGTCTGCACGGAGGCGAGCTTCCGGTTCTGGAAGGACACCTCCGCGTTGACGAACATCATGGGGGCCACCGCGACCACGTGCTCGGAGGCGGCGCGCAGGGGCGCCCCCAGGTCGAGCGAGAGCGCCTTGCGGTTGCGGTACGCCCACCAGTCCCCGTTCATCACCCAGGGGAACTTGGACACCTGGAGCGTGTTGGAGCCGATCTTGTTGAGCTGTTCCGCGAACGAGCTGTTCAGCCCCTGGATGATGCCCACGATGGCCAGCAGGGTGCACACGCCCACGCCGATGCCCACCGTGGTGAGCACCGTCCGCAGCCGGTTGGAGCGCAGCGAGGTCAGCGCGATGCGCGCGCCCTCCCACACGTCGACCCGGAAGTTCACGAAACCACCCCTTCACGCGAGGAAGCCGCGCGGCCCACCGCACCGGGAGACAC
>JAFADT010000486.1 GCA_023424585.1 Pseudomonadota bacterium | reverse complement strand
GCGGTGGGGAAGGGCAGCCGCAGCCTGCGCGAGCAGCTGCGCCGCGCGCGCTCCCACGGGGTGCGCGTGCGCGAGGTGCCCGCGGAGGTGATGGAGGCGGAGGGCCATCCGCTGCGAGCGGCGGTGGAGGTGCTGGCAGAGCACTGGCTCGCGTCGCGCCGCATGGCGACCATGGGGTTCCTGGTGGGGCTGGCCCCGGGCGCCTTCGCCCGCGAGCGCCGCGCCTTCGTGGCGGAGGTGGAGGGGCGGGTGGTGGGCTTCCTGTCGGTGACGCCCGTGTACGCGCGCGACGGCTGGTTCCTCCAGGACCTGCTGCGGGAGCCCTCCGCGCCCAACGGCACGGCGGAGACGCTGGTGGACGCCGCGATGCGCGCCGCCGCGGTGAACGGGCGCAGGTATGTGACGCTGGGGCTGGCGCCGCTGGCGGGGCCGGTGCGGCCGTGGCTGCGGTTCGCGCGCAGGGCGGGGCGCCCGCTGTTCGACTTCGAGGGCCTGCGCTCCTTCAAGGCCAAGTTCCGGCCCGACGCGTGGGTGACGCTCTACCTGGCGCACCCGAGGGACGAGCCCGCGACGTGGGCCATCTACGACGCGCTCCGGGCGTTCGCGCGGGGAAGCCTGGTGAAGTTCGGGCTGGTCACGCTGCTGCGCCGGCCGCGCCTCTTCGTGCGCGCGCTGACCGCGCTGCTGGTGCCGTGGACGGTGTTGCTCGCGCTGCCCATGAGCGCGCACTGGTTCCCCTCGCCGTGGGTGCAGCACGGCTGGGTGGTGTTCGACGTGGGGCTCATCGCGGGCCTGTTGCTGCTCCTGCGCCGCTGGCGCGACGGTCTGGCGACGCTGCTGGGGCGGCTCACCACGGCGGATGCGTGTCTCACCCTTCTTCAGGCGCTCAGCTTCAACGTCGCCCGGGCGCGGGGGCCGTGGGACTGGAGCATCATCATCGCGTCGGTGCTCGCCCCGGCGACGGCGTCCGCCATGCTGCTGCGCTCACGCGACCTGCGCGTGCCGGAGCCCTGAGTCACGGGCGGGTGCGCCTTCAGGGGCTCCACCTCGGCTCCCGCGAACAAGCATGGCCCGGGAGCACGCCGCGTGTCGAAGTGGTCGCTTCGTCTCCCGGCCAACCCTCGGCCCGTGGCGCCGGTCCACGCCGCGCATGAGCGGCTACGGTGCGTCGCCGCATCCATGGCTTCCCCTTCACTCGCCAACCCCTCCCTGACGCTCGGCCTGTCCCTGGTGGCCGGCATCCTCGCGCAGCTGCTGGCCCGGCACCTGAGCGTGCCCGGCATCGTCGTGCTCCTGTCCGCGGGGGTGCTCCTGGGCCCGGAAGGGCTGGGCCTCATCCAGCCCGCGTCCCTGGGGCCCGCGCTCCAGACCGTGGTGGGCTTCTCCGTGTCCGTCATCCTCTTCGAGGGCGCCATGAGCCTGGACGTGCGCAAGCTGCGCCGCGAGGCCCGCTCCATCCAGCGGCTCGTCACCCTGGGCGCGGCCGTCACCGCCGTGGGCGGCACCCTGGCCGCGCGCGTCTTCATGGGCTGGAGCTGGATGCTCTCCGCCCTGTTCGGCACCCTGGTCATGGTGACCGGCCCCACGGTCATCACGCCGCTCTTGCGCCGCGTGCGCGTCACCCACCGCGTCGCCACCGTGCTGGAGGCCGAGGGCATCTTCGTGGACGCCGTGGGCGCCATCATCGCCGTGGTGGCGCTGGACATGGCGCTGCACGCGGAAGAGGGCCCGTGGCTCCTGGTGAGCGCATTGGGTTCGCGGTGGGGCGTGGGGCTCGCCGTGGGCGGCGTCACCGGCCTCCTCATCACCGTGGGCCTGCGCAAGGCCTCCTGGGTGCCCGAGGACATGACCAACGTCTTCGCCCTCGCCCTGGTGCTGGGCGCCTTCCAGGTGAGCAACGCGCTCGCGCCAGAGAGCGGCGTGCTGGCCGCCATCGCCGCGGGGCTCGTCGTGGGCAACGGCGGGGTGCCCGCCCGTCGGGAGGTGCTCGCCTTCAAGGAACAGCTCACCCTGATGCTCCTGGGCATGCTCTTCATCCTGCTGGCCGCGGACATGCGGCTGTCCCAGGTGACGGCGCTGGGCTGGCGCGGCCTGCTCACCGTGCTCGCGCTGATGTTCCTCGTGCGGCCCGTGGCCGTCGCCCTGTCCACCGCGGGCTCCGGACTGTCGCGCAACGAGAAGGCCTTCATCGCGTGGCTGGGCCCGCGCGGCATCGTCGCCGCCGCCGTGGCGTCGCTGTTCGCCACGCGCCTGGGCGCCCAGGGCGTGGAGGAGGGGCAGGCCCTGCGCGCGCTGGTGTTCCTGGTCATCGGCGTCACGGTGGTGGTGCAGGGCCTGTCCGGCGGCTTCGTGGCGGGGCTCCTGGGCGTGCGCCGCGTGGTCCCCAGGGGCTACGTCTTCCTGGGCGCGAACGCGCTCGCGCGGCAGGTGGCGCACGCGCTCCAGGCGCGCGACGAAGCCGTGCTCCTCGTGGACTCCAGCGACGCCACGCTGACGCGCGCGCAGCAGGAGGGCTTCCGCGTCCTCTTCGGCAATGGGCTGGAGGAGCGCACGCTCCTGCGCGCGGAGCCGGAAGGGCGCCAGGGCTTCGTGGGCCTCACCCACAACGAGGGCGTCAACCTCCTCTTCGCGGAGCGCGTGCGCGCCCTCCAGCGCACCGCCCGCAGCTACACCGCCCTGCACCGGGGCCACGTTGGCGTGTCCGCGGAGACGGTGCGCTCCACGGGCGGTCACCTCCTCTTCGGGACGGAGCGCGACCTGAATGTCTGGGTGGCGCGCTGTGAACAGGGCGCCGTGTCCCGCGAGTCCTGGCGCCTGGACGCGCCGCAGGTGGAGGCCATCCTGCCCCCCGCCACCGGCAACCTGGAGGAGGCGCTCGTCCCGCTCGTGCTGGAGCGCGACACCGGCACCGTCCTCTTCGACGAGTCCACCGTTCCCGTGGCCGGAGACCGCGTGGACTTCCTCGTGGCGCACGGGCGGAGAGATGAGGCCCACGCGTGGCTTTCCTCGCATGGCTGGCGCCCCGTGACGCCAGACGTTCCAATATCAGACTCTGCTCCCTCCCTTCCGGGCACGGCGCCGTCGAATGGCGCGTCGTAGGGGCGTCACCAGACATTGCAAGGCGTATGGAATGGCGGATTGACCGGCAATCCGTGGCAGGGGGTGTAATAGATGGGCCGAAGCTCCGGGCATCCCCATGCCTCTTCCGGAGATTGG
Source organism: Pseudomonadota bacterium (assembly GCA_023424585.1). Classification (GTDB taxonomy): domain Bacteria; phylum Myxococcota; class Myxococcia; order Myxococcales; family Myxococcaceae; genus Corallococcus. The sequence goes on along the minus strand of JAFADT010000486.1, from coordinate 6,507 downwards.
AGTCCCACCGCCATGAGCCGAATCCCCAAGCCCATCACCGCTTCCTTCTCGGCTCGCCCGGAAGGAGTCCGCTCCTCCACGAGGACCCCCACAACGCCGCTTCCCAACCTCTCGAACGTCGCCAACCAGAGCAAGCTCCCCAGGCCGGTCAGCGCCCAGCCCAATCGAACCCAGGCCGCCCTCCAGTCCCATCAGGGCGTCAGCACCTTCAACAGCCCGGCGACCTCCTCCACGCAGGCGGCGGGCAGCTCCAGCACCGGCGTCAGGTATCCCCAGGGCCCGTGCCCTCCCATGGCCCCGGCGGACGCGAGCCGTCCCCAGACGGCCCTCAAGCTGGACGATGCCGCCTGCCTCACCCACGGCATCTCCCCGGAGCACGTGCAGAGCGCCCTCCAGCAGGGCCAGCTCAACTCCGCCTACAGCCGGCTGGGCAAGGACGGAAAATACTCGCGGGACGCGGACAAGAACGGCGGCGGGGCGCTGGCCGTCTACACGCGCGCGGTGGGAACCCAGCAGAACGCCTGGAAGGCCCAGGGCAGCGGGGTGGGGAGCAATGACAGCAAGGTGCAGATGATCCTCAGCCCCGCCATCTTGCAGGACCCCAACCACGGCTGGCGGGCGTCCTCCACGGACAACATGGGCAAGGTCCCGGGCTCGACCACCGCCCATCAGGCGGGCCTCCCCAAGCACGACCCCCTCGGCCGCGCGCCGCTCTGGAGCCGCCAGTCCGAGTCGGCCCGCAACAGCGCCTTCAACACGACCGTGAACGGCCGGGCTCCCCAGGCGAACAACGAGCAGCTGCACTGGGAGAAGGTCCCCCTCCAGGGAAACCTCAAGGGCATGGTGGTCACATCCCAATCCAGCTTCGACACGCTGATGGGGCTCCCCGGCTCGCGGCGGGCCGAGGGCCCGCAAGGCACCGTCCGGTTCGGGGACCAGGACGTCAAGGTCATCCTCACGGAGGGGAAGCGCCCCCTGCTCGCCACGCTGAAGGAAGCCGGCATCGCGGGGACCAACGGACAGGTCCGCTGAAACAAGGACACCTCGCACCCGGGACATTCCAATCCCAGACACTCGCCCTCCCCCGCGACCGAGAGACCATTGAATGGTTCTCTCGGGTTGCGTGAAATGCCCGGACCGGCCTCGGACCGGGCGGATGCCCCGCGGCGGCTCCAGAGAACGGGTGGGAGGCGTTCATGCGGCTGCCTTCGGGCGTCGTCACGGTGTGCGCCGTGGTGCTCAACTCCGGCGTGGGACTGGCGGCATCACCCCCTTCACCCCAACCCCAGGCGTCCGCGCCACAGCTTCCGCCAGGCGTGTCCGCGACGCTGTGGCGGCTGGCGGTGCCCAGGGGCTCCGAGCCCACGCCGGAGCGGGTGGCGCTGGGCGAGAAGCTCTTCCGGGACAAGCGCCTGTCGGTGGACAACACCGTGGCCTGCATGACGTGCCACGAGCCGGAGCTGGGCTTCACCGACGGCAAGCCGCTGTCCGAGGGCGTCAAGCAGCAGAAGGTGACGCGCAACAGCCCCACCGTGCTCAACGCCCTCTTCAACGCCACCCAGTTCTGGGACGGCCGCGCGGCCACGCTGGAGGACCAGGCGAAGCTGCCCATCCTCAACCCGCGCGAGATGGGCATGCCGGACCCGGACACCGTCGTGAAGAAGGTGCGCGGCATCCCGGAGTACGTCACCGACTTCCAGAAGGTCTTCGGCCGCGAGCCCAACTTCGACGACCTGGCCGTGGCCATCGCCGCGTTCGAGCGGATGCAGTTCTCCGGCGACGCGCGCTTCGACAGGTTCATCGCGGGCGACAGCAAGGCGCTCACCGCGTCGGAGAAGAACGGCTGGGCGCTCTTCAACGGCAAGGCGCGCTGCAACGCCTGTCACGCGGGCAACGCCGTGTCCCCGCTGTTCAGCGACCAGAAGTTCCACAACATCGGCGTCGCCGCGCACAAGCAGGACTTCGTCACCCTGGCGCGCAAGGGCGTGCAGGTGGTGCGCACCGGCGACGAGAAGCAGATCGACGAGCTGGCGCTCAACTCGGAGTTCTCCGAGCTGGGCCGCTTCCTCGTCACCAAGCAGGAGAACGACGTGGGCTCGTTCAAGACGCCCACGCTGCGCAACGTGGGCATCACCGGCCCGTACATGCACGACGGGTCGCTCACCACGCTGTGGGACGTGATGGACCACTACAACAAGGGCGGCGTCGCCAATCCCTACCTCGACGGGGGGATGCAGCGGCTGGGGCTCACGGAGCCTGAAATCGACGACCTGGTGGCGTTCCTCTTCACGCTCACGGATTCGAAGTTCGACAAGCTCAACAAGGAGCAGCTGGCGAAGCAGCGCGCCCGGAAGGGCACCCGGCCGGAGCGGGACACCGCCATCGCCCTGGGCAAGAAGGGCAACCTGGGCGACCTGGCCCCGAACCCGAACCTGGCTGAGAAGAACCCGGCGGACCTGGGCTTCTACGGCAACGTCACCCCGGTGACGACCACCCCGCGGCGGTAACGGAGGCTCGTCATGGCGAACAAGTTCCAGAGCATCGAGACCCAGCACTACGCCGAGCGCGACGCCTTCTTCGAGGGCCTGAAGAAGCTGGACCGCCGCGCCTTCATGCGCGTCGCTGGCATCTCCGCCGGCATCGTCGCGGGCATGGGCAAGCTCACGCCCAACAGCTTCCAACTGGTCAACGTGGCGGAGGCCCAGGGGGAGAAGCCCCGGTTCTCCTTCGCGTACATCTCCGACACGCACCTGTACGAGAACAAGCTCAACGACCGCTTCGTGCGCGCCATCCTCAAGGCCGTGGACGACGTGAACGCGTTGGACCCGCAGCCGGACTTCGTCCTCTTCGGCGGGGACCTCGCCCAGCTGGGCCAGGCCAGCGAGCTCAAGCTGGGCGCTCAGATCCTCAAGTCCGTGAAGGCCCCCATCAAGATGATGGTGGGCGAGCACGACTGGTTCCTGGACATGGGCGAGCAGTGGCGGGACCTGTTCGGCCCGCCCCACTACTCCTTCGACCACAAGGGCGTGCACTTCGTGGTGATCAACTCCATCCTGGAGAAGGACTTCTGGACGGAGCGGAAGCTCTCTCCCATGGAGCGGATGAAGATCGTCGCGGGCCTGGACAATGGCATCCAGTCCCGCTTCGAGGTCGGCGCCGAGCAGCGCCAGTGGCTCCAGAACGACCTGTCCCGGGTGGCGAAGACGACGCCCGTCATCGTCTTCAGCCACTCCCCGCTCTACAAGTACTACAGGCCCTGGAACTTCTGGACCGACGACGCGGACGAGGTGCAGGCCATCCTCAAGCCCTACGAGAAGGTCACCGTCATCCACGGGCACACGCACCAGCTGCTCAGCAACCGCATTGGCAACATCTCCTTCCACGGGATGCTGTCCACCGCGTGGCCATGGCCCTACGCGCCGGAGGGCCTGCCCTCGCTCACGGTGCCCATGAATCGCGCGGATCCGTTCAGCCAGTTCGACGGCTGCGGCGATGGCCGCATGGACGTGCTCGAGTCAGGGCTCGTGGACAAGCTCTACAACCTCTGGCAGCGCGACCCCATCACCGTTCGCGCCAGCTACCTGGGCTCCGGTGGCAGGCAGTCCGCGCCCCCCAAGCCCAAGCTGCCCACCTACTAGGACCGGAAGAGGAGATCCCTCCCATGAACCTGCGAATGAAGCTGCTCGTGGTCCCGTGCGCGGCCCTGTCCTTCGCTGGCGGCGTGGCGCTCGCCACGTCTCCGGATGCGAAGGCCGCCCCTCAGGCGGAGCCTCTGCCGAAGCACGTCCTGCCCGCGTCCAAGGATGGCAACCTGGTGCTGGGCCTGTGTGATGGTGAGACGTCCATGGAGGTGCCCGGCGTGAAGGATGGCCAGAAGCTCACCCGCGCCCAGGCCATCACCGCCACCGCGCAGTTGATGGACGACTGGCGCAAGAAGAACCCGAACGCGAACTGGGATGACGTGCCCGGCCGGGTGCTGGCGCAGGCCTCGCCACCTGCCACGAAGAAGTCCCCCGCTCCCGCGCCCCAGCCCAGCCCCGGTGCGAAGCCCGCGGGCAGCGATGTGCGCCAGGGCGGCGTGGGCGCGGAGACGGGCGCGAAGGCGGTGCCCCAGCAGCAGAAGGCCAACATCCAGACGGGCCACACCTACGGTGCATACTCCGACCGCGACGAGCAGGTGTGGGCGGACTCCGTGCAGGAGGCCGTGAAGGAGGGCCACCGCGTGTTCCACGACGCGGAGGCGCTGGGCGGCACGGTGGGCGTGTCGTGCGACATGTGCCATCCAGACGCGGCCAACACCCACCCGGAGACCTATCCGAAGTACCAGGTGCAGTTGGGCCGGGTGGCGCTGCTGCGCGACATGATCAACTGGTGCATCGAGAACCCGGTGCGCGGCAAGCCGCTGGCGGACGGCGACCCGAAGATGCGCGCGATGGAGGCGTACATCTACGCGCAGCGCAAGGGCGTGAAGCTGGAGTACGGCAAGCACTGACGCTCGGGCTGGACCTGGGGCCCCGGCGCTTCGTGCGCTCAGGGGCCCCGGTACAGGTCCAGGGCCGTGTAGGCCGCGCAGAACGGATACGCGAGCAGCAGGCTGTAGGCGACCTGGAGCGGAGTCAGGCGCCGCCGGTCGATGACGCCCCCGATGGGGCCGCGCTCATCCCGGCGGCGCAGGTATGCCCCCAGCGCGAAGGACGCCACCCCGGACATGAGCCATGCGTTCATGGGGGAAGCATCAAGCGCGCTCGGACCGGGACGCAAGCCGGCGGCCGTTACATGCGGCCGAGGAAGAAGCGGACCAGCAGGAACAGGGCCATCGCATAGGCGTATCCCAAGAGGACGCGTCCGGCGATGCGCTGCGGCGTCGGCTTGCGTGGCCCGGCCTCCGGCGGCGGCGCGCGGCGCTGGTCACGCATCACGAGGAAGCGTCCCAGTCCGAGCGCGACGATGACGGAGATGATCACGATGTCGAAGGCACCCATGGGGCGGGAGCTTCGGGCAGCGGCCTGATGGGATTCAAGGCAGGGGCCATGGCGCGCCCCGGCGGTGGCGCACCGCAAGAACCTGTCCGACAGTCGGACAGGTCTCCACGGCTCGGAGGGAGCACCCCCTTCGGCGGGGATTGCCCAAACCTGTCCGACAGTCGGACAGGTCTCTACGGCTCGGGGGGAGCAGCCCCCTTGGGCTGGATGTGTCCAAACTTGTCCGACAGTGGGACAGGTTCTCGCGGTCCGAATGATGCGGGTGGTCCCTTGGCCCGGTTGTCCAAAGTTGTCCGACAGTCGGACAGGTTCTCGCGGTTCGGATGCGGAAGCCCCCCGGCAGCGATTGCCCGAAGTTGTGAGGCCCCTCGGCAGCGATCACCCGAAGCTGTCCGACTGTCCGACAGGTTTCTTCGGTTCGGATGGTGAAGGCCCCCAGCAGCGGTTGTCCGAAGCTGTCCGACTGTCGGACAGGTTTTCAGCGTGCCGTCTCCGGGAGGGAGCGGCAGGGTTCTTACCGTCTCATCCGGTCATCCATTGAGAGGGCCTTCAGGGCTGAAGGCCAGGCCTGACCCTGGATGATGGCGATCCTCCCACGGACGAAGGTGTGTCCCCGGCGAGGGTGCTTCGGGTCTGGGTTTGACGGGATTTCAGACTCGGGGGCTTGCCTTCCCCCCGCCAGCGCCCGGTTGAATGCGGGCCCATGTCCCTCACCCCTGTCACGGACCCCAGCGGCTTGCTGGAGCGTGCGCCGCGCCTTTCGGAGCTCCTGCCGGACGCCGCGCTGTCGGAGGCGCTCGCGCGGGGCGATGCGTGGGCGGTCCACGCGGTGCTCTCACGCCGGTTGGAGCACGAGCCACCGGGCCCCAACCGGGCCCTGCTGGCGGCGCTGGTGGAGGACCGGGGCGCCTTCGTCATCGCGGCCCGCCCTCCGTCCATGTCCTCCGTGCTCGGGACCGGCGTCCGCTGGCAGGGCGCTCCTCCTCGTGGCGCCTCACCGAGCGCGCCCTTCGTCGCCGAGCGCACCGTGACGGTGCTGGGCGTTCCGATGTGGCCTCTGGAGGGCTACCTCGTGCGCGCGGACGGCCAGGGGCCGCTCCAGGTCATCGGGCAGGTGCCGCCCTCGACGGGCAGGTCGCGCCGCCGCGCGGTGTCCCTGGCCGGAATGGCATTGGGGCTCTGCGCGCTCGCGGGAGCGGGCGCGATGTGGCTGGAGGCTCGCAGCGTGCGCGCCGTGACGGTCGTCAACGGGCTGTCGCGGCCCGTGGATGTGCGCATCGGCGGTGAGCACTGGGTGGTGGCGCCCGGAGCGCAAGAGCAGGGGCGCGTGAAGCTGGGAGACGGCCTGCTCCGCGCGGTGACGACCTGGCCCGGCCAGGGACAGGTCATCGAGGACGTGCCGCTGCCCTCCTCGGGCGAGCACATCCTCTACAACGTGAAGGGCGCGGCCATGCTGGCGGCGGTCCCGGATCCGGGGGTCCCCTCCGCGGGCCCCTACTTCAGGTCCCTCTCGGAGAGCGCCACG
>JAFADT010000475.1 GCA_023424585.1 Pseudomonadota bacterium | reverse complement strand
GGCCGGGGCCGCCCAGTCAGCCGGCTCCGCGGGCGACGTCCCGCAGGGCGAGGTGGGCGACTGGATCAAGCAGGCCATGGAGATCCTCAAGGCCAACGGCGTCCCGGTGGAGAAGATGAACCCGCAGGACATCGCGAAGATCATTGAGCACGAGTCCAGCGGAGACCCGAACGCCATCAACAACTGGGACCAGAACGCGAAGGATGGCCACCCGTCCATCGGCCTGATGCAGACCATCCAGCCGACGTTCGACGCGTACAAGGTCGCGGGCCACGACAACATCCGCAACCCGGTGGACAACATCGTCGCGGCGGTGCGCTACGCGGTGGACCGCTACGGCTCCGTGTCCAACACGCCGGGCATCCAGGCGATGAACGGCGGCAGCGGCTACGTCGGCTACTGAGCCGCTCGCCAGTCCCGGGCTCACCGCCCCCGCAGGTTCTGGGCAATCTTCAGGATGTCCGCGAGCACGCCGGCCGCCGTGACGGGCCCGCCCGCGCCCGCGCCCTGCACCAGCAGCGGGTAGTCCGCGTAGCGCTCCGTGGAGAAGGCCACGAACGCCTCCGAGCCGCGCAGCCGCGTCGCCGGGTGCTCCTTCGCCACGGCGACCGGGCCCACGCGCAGCACGGGCCCGTCCTTCGCCGCCGGGTCGATGCGCGCCAGGTAGCGCAGCACCTTGCCCTCCGCGCGCAGCCCCTCGACGCGCGCGGTGAACGTCCGGTCCAGCTTCTCCAGCCCCGTGAGGAAGCGCTCCACGTCCGGCTCCTCCAGGTGCTCGCGCGGGACGAGGGGCTCCACCTCCACGTCCTCCAGCGACAGCTCCAGGCCCAGCTCCCGCGCGAGGATGAGCGCCTTGCGCGCGGCGTCCGTGCCTGCCAGGTCCTCGCGAGGGTGCGGCTCCGTGAAGCCCTTCTCGCGCGCGGTGCGCACCGCCTTCGACAGCGGCACGCCCTCCATCAGCTGCTGGCTCAAGTAGCCGAGCGTCCCGGAGAACGAACCCTCCACGCCGTGCACCCGGTCCCCCGTGCGCACCAGGTCCTTCAGCGTCTGGATGACCGGGAGCCCCGCGCCCACCGTCGTCTCGTAGTGGTACGCGCGGTGGTTCAGGTGCGCGGTGCTCCGCAGCCGCTCCCACACCTCGAGCGGCTGCGTCAGCGGCTTCTTGTTCGCCGCCACCACGTGGATGCCGCCGCGGAACGCCTCCAGGTAGAGCGCCTCCATGCCCTCCGCCGCCGTGCAGTCCACCAGCACCGGCACCGGCAGCCGGCGCAGCGGCTCCAGCAGCGCGCGCACCACGGGCGGCGACGCGCCCTCGGGAACGGACTGGATGCGCTCGCGCCACTGCTTCAGCGGGATGCCCTCCGCGGAGAAGAGCACCCGCCGGCTATCCGCGAGCCCCACCAGGTTGAGCTGGATGCCGTGTCCCTGCGCCAGCGTCTCCTGGAGCGTGCGCAGCTGCTCCAGCAGCTGGCTGCCCACCACGCCATGGCCCAGCACCAGCAGGCTCACCTCTTCGTGCGCGAAGTGGAAGGCCGCGTGCACCGTGCGCACCGTCAGCGCCGTCTCCGCCCCGTCCACGATGAACGAGATGGACCGCGCGCTCGCCGTCTGCGCGATGGCGCGCACGTTGACGCCCAGCGCCCCGAGCGGCTGGAACAGCCGTCCGGCCACGTTCGCGCCCTGGCCCATGGCCTCCGCCACCAGCGCCACCTGCGTCACCGGCGCGCGCACCTGGGGCGGCTGCAACGCGCCGCGCTCCAGCTCCGGAGCCAGCTCCCGCCGCAACACCTCCTCCGCCCGCTCCGCATGGGCCCGGCGCAGCACCACCGCCACCGAGCGCCCCGGTGACGACTGCGCCGCCATCCACGCGTCGATGCCCGCGGCCTCCAGCGCCTGTAGCGCGCGAGGCCCCACCGGCCGCGCCGCCTCCTCCGTGCCGCCCTCCAGGCCCAGCAGCGCCAGGTCCTCCAGGGACACCACGCACGTGGGCACGCTGCCGTTGCCCGCGCCGCGCACGTCGATGAGCGTCCCGGGCTCGTCGGGCTGTTGCAGGTGGCGCACGCGCAGCGGGATGTCCGCGTCGCGCAGCGTGGACAGCGCGCGAGGGTGCAGCGTGGGCAGGCCCAGGTACACCAGCTCCAGCGCCTCCGTGTAGCTCAGGTGCGGCACCGGCCGCGCGTCCGCCACGTGCAACGGATCCGCCGTCATCACCCCGGGCACGTCCGTCCACAGCGTCAACGGCGTGCCCAGGAGCACGGACAGCACCGCCGCGGACTCGTCCGCCCCCGCCACGCCCAGCGTCGTGGAGCGCCCGTCCAGCGACGTGCCCCGGCCCCCCGCGTGCAACGTCAGCCGTCCCTCCCACGAAGGCCGCAGCGCCGCCACCCGGGCGCGGGTGTGCGCGCGGCTCACGCGGGCGTGACCGGGCTCACCCTCCGTCACCGTCCAGTCCGCCGCGTCCACCTCCAGCGACGGCACGCCGCGCGCGCCCAACAGCCTCGCGAGGAGCGCCGCGGTCAGCCGCTCGCCGGTGCCGTGCAC
>JAFADT010000457.1 GCA_023424585.1 Pseudomonadota bacterium | reverse complement strand
GCGCAACCCTGACCTTCATGCCCGAGGACGGCACCACGGCGAAGACCGTCACGTTCGCGACCGCGCGCGCCACCGACAGTGAGGACGACGTGGCCGTGCTGACGCTGTCCGCGCCGGGACTCGCCGCGCGGACGGTCACTGTCATCGCGAGAGACGTGGCCGGGTGGCCAGCAATCACCTCCGTGCCCGTGACGCAGGCGGCCGTGGGAACGCCCTATGAGTACACCGTCACGGCGACCGGGCGGCCCGTGCCATCGCTCGTGCTGGTGCAGGGGCCACAAGGCATGACGTTGGACCCTACAAGTGGGCGTCTGTCCTGGACGCCAGCGACCGAGGCGACCGTGACCGTCTCCTTGCGCGCGAGCAATGGGCTCCTGGCGGGACTCATCTGGAAGCGCCAGAGGTTCCGAAACGGCAGGCCCTGAGCCAACAGCGTGGACGTTCGCCGCCCGGGGCCCCGCTGTTCCTGGGGGACGGCGACAGAAAGGCCCGTCCGCCGCGCGCCGCACCGGGGCGATGTTGGCGGCCCGTGAACGTCCACGTGGCGGGGCTCCGCAACCCCACCGGAGGATGATTACCGTCCATTCACGGAGGTGGACGTGGCGAAGCCGCGCCAGGCGGTCCGGAAGCAGTCACGCGCGCCGCACGAGCGGCGACACGACACGGCGTTGCTCATCATCGACGTCATCAACGACCTGGAGTTCCCAGGCGGGGAGAACGTCCTGCCCTGGGCGCTGCGCATGGTGGAGCGCCTGGGCCCCTTCGCTGAGCGGATGCGCAAGGCCGGTGTCCCGGTGATCTACGCCAACGACAACTTCGACCTCTGGCGCAGCAGCTTCACGGACGTCTACAAGCACTGCACCCGGAAGGACAGCCGTGGCCAGCGGGTCGCCCGCGCGCTCAAGCCCCGGCCGGACGACTACTTCATCCTCAAGCCCAAGCACTCGGCCTTCTTCGCCACGTCACTGGTGCCCCTGCTGGAGCACCTGGGCACGAAGAAGCTGCTGCTCGCGGGCATCGCCACCAACCTGTGCGTCTTCTTCAGCGCCCACGACGCGCACATGCACGAGTTCAAGATCACCGTGCTCAGCGACTGCTGCTGCGCGGAGAGCGACAAGGACCATGACCTGGCCCTGGATCAGCTCCAGCGCTTCCTGGGCGTGCGCGTCCGCCGGGCCGACGAGGTCCACCTGCCACCCCGCTCACGCCGCCGCGCCACGCCCAGGCCCCCGCCGGAATGGAAGTGATGGCGGCGGCCTGATGCGTGGGAGGACGGCTCAGACGTCCTTGTCGTCGTCATCATCGTCATCGAGGATGTGGCACGTGCCCGCATCCTCGTCGAGCGCCTTGCCGACGAACTCCTTCACCAGGTCATCGCCATTGAAGACGAGGGAGAGGCTGACCTGTTCGCCGCCCACGTCCTCCTTCTTGTCCAGGTGCAGCTTGCCGCCGAGCGCCGCCGCGTTCCCGTCAACGTGCGCGCCCGCGGGCACCCGCACCTCACCGCCAATGGACACCACGTCGCCCTTCACCTTCGCGCCGGGCTCCAGGATGACGCGCCCCCGGATGGACACCACGTCGTTGTCCACCACCGCGCCCTTCTTCACGATGACGTCGCCGTCCACCGCGACCGCGTCGTGGATCTTCTCCCCGGGCTCGACGACCAGGTTCGTCCCCTGGACCGCCTTGCTCCCGTCCTTGACGTTGACGCAGATGGCCTTGGCGTGAGCCTTGGCCGGCGCCTGCTTCGCGGGTTCCGCCGCCAGGGCCGGCACGGCCAGCGAGCAGGCGAGGAGCATCATGGGCAGGAAGGGACGGCGCATGGCGGAGACCTCCGGGACGCGGAAGGGGAGCGGCATGCCCTTGCTACGGGCGTCCGCGTCCCCCATTGCATCCGGGGCCTCGCCTCAGCTGAGCACGCCCTTCGCCGCGTCGATGGCCTCGTGGGTGCCCGCGAGCGCCAGGATGTCGCCCGCGCGCAGCACCTCCTGGGCGGTGGGCACCAGGACGCCCGCGTCGCCCCGGCGGATGGCCAGCACCGTGGCCCCCGTCATGCCACGCAGGTTGAGCTCCGCCAGGGTCCGGCCCACCGCCGCGCTGGACTCGCCGAGCGCCACCGACTCCGGTTCTCCGATGCCGGGCAGCAACTGGCGCACGCCATGGAGTACGTCCTTGGGTGGCTCGTCCTCGTCACCCTTGGCGTGGGACTGGGCCGCGAGCGCCTCCACGATGACCTGCGCGCCCGCGCGCATGTGCCCCTGCAGGTGCGTGGCGCTCTTCCAGAAGGCGAAGCCCATCACGCCCAGGGACACCAGCAGCAGCATCGCGCCCGGCACGCCCGGCAGGAACGGCTGGGTGATGGCCACCACCGGCACGCCCACCATGAAGACGCTGGCCAGTTGGAGCGCCACCACCAGCACCCGGCGCGGCGCCGCCGCCAGGTCCACCTTTCCGTTGGCGGCCGCCGGCAGCGCGCCCTCCGCCAGCACCACGCCCAGCCGCCGCCCCATCCTCACGATGCCCACGCAGAAGGGCAGGGCCAGCGCCACGGACAGGCCGATGACGATCCACGGCGTCAGCGTCTTGCCCCAGCCCATGCGCTCGTCGATGAACTCCGTGACCTGGGGCAGCAGCACCGACGTGCCAATGACGATGATGGTGATGAGCGCCGCGTCCAGCAGCATCAGGAGCGCCATGCGCCGCACGCGCGCGCCCACCGTCTTCTGGCGTGGCGACGTGCGCAGGTTCTCCACCCAGCTGCCGTAGAGCGAAGCGAACGTCTGCAGCGGCGCCGGCAGCTTGCGGTCCACCCAGTTGGCGATGGGCCCGGACGCGCGGATGAGCCACGGCGTCGTCAGCGTGGTGATGGCCGACACGGCCACCGCCACCGGGTAGAGGAACATGCCCGTCGCCTTCAGGGACAGGCCCAGGCCCGCGATGATGAAGGAGAACTCGCCAATCTGGGACAGGCTCAGGCCCGCCTGCACGGACGTGCGCGTGCCGTTGCCCGTGAAGAACGCGCCCACCGACACGCTGAGGATCTTCCCCAGGACGACCACGCCGGTGAGCACCGCGATGGCCAGCCAGTGCTCACGGATGAGCGCCGGGTCGATGAGCATGCCCACGGACACGAAGAACACCGCGCCGAACAGGTCGCGCACCGGCTGCACCAGGTGCTCGATCTCCTTGCCCTCGCCGGACTCGGCCACCAGCGAGCCCGCGAGGAACGCGCCCAGCGCCACCGAGTAGCCGAACGACTGCGCCAGCAGCGCGCCCGCGAAGCAGATGCCGATGCTCGTGACGAGCGTCGTCTCCGGCCGCTGGAGCTTCGTGATGGCGCGCACCACGCGGGGCACGACGAACAGGCCGATGCCCACCAGGCCCACGAGGAACGCCGCCAGCCGGCCCACGGTGAAGGCCAGGTCCCCGGCGGACAGGCCGGTGCCGCTGGACACCGCGGTGAGCATGGCCATCAGCAGGATGCCGATGAGGTCCTCCACGATGAGGATGCCCACCACGATGCTCCGGAGCGCGCCCCGGATGTTCTGCTCGTCGAACGCCTTGGCGATGATGGTGGTGCTGGAGATGGCGATGCAGCAGCCGGTGAACAGGCTCTCCAGCATCGTCCAGCCGAAGGCGCGGCCGGTGATGAAGCCCAGCCACACCATCACGCTGCACTGGATGACGGCGGTGAGCCCCGCCGTGGGCCCCACCTGGAAGAGCCGGCGCAGGCTGAACTCCAGCCCCAGGGAGAACATCAGCAGGATGACGCCCAGCTCCGACAGCGTCTGCACGATGCCCGGGTCCGCCACCAGGGGAATGGGGACGTGCGGCCCGATGATGAAGCCCGCGAGGATGTAGCCCAGCACCACCGGCTGGCGCAGGCGCTGGAAGAGGACCGTGGTGACCGCCGCGACACAGAGGACGGTGGCGAGAGCTTGGAGGAAGGCGTGGGCGTCGTGCATGGGAGGCGCCTTGGGAGGTGATGGGCTCGCGTTGCCCGGCCCCGCCCGCGCTGCGCGGGGCCGGATCCACAGGAGGAAGTTAGGGCGGGCTCAGCCGCATCGCTCGAGGGCGATGGCTCCGCCGATGATGACCAGGCACAACAGGCCACTCCACAACAGGCGCGCGCCCTGCCACTGGTCGTGGGTGGCGCCCCCCTGCGGCTGGGGGGGAGTGGGCTCGGTGGGGGACGGGGACGAAGACATGGAAGGAGGCCTCGCGCGGCCGCGGGAAGGCGCGCCGCGGCTGGGAAGGGTTGCGTGGGAGGAGGGCCCGCCTGCCAGGTCTCTGGAGCTCACACCGGGACGCAGCGGGCATGGGCCCGTGAACGAAGAAGAGGGGAAAGGACCGCTCAGCCCTGGACGGGGGGGCCCTGCGCCGGGCAGTTCACCGTCCGGGGGCGGTCCGCCAGCGGCGTGAGCCGGCTGGGGAGCGCCCGGGCAAGCAGGCCCTGGGCCCGCGCCAGCACTCCCGCGTCATAGCGCGCGAGCAACGCGCGCAGGGTGTCCAGCCTGGGGGTGTAAGGGGGCGGGGACCGGAGCCCGGCACCGCCACCATCCACCTGATCGCGCGAGCCCGGCCGCGGCGCGCCCACGTGGGACCCGTGCAGCAGCCCCGCTTCCTCCCACTCCGGCTTCAGGCTGGAAGGCGCGCGCGATGCCTTGTGGGTCCGGGACGCCGCCGCCTCCAGGCCGGCCTTGTGGAACGGCCCCGATGGGCGCTCCACCAGCCCCAGGAACCCGGCGACCACCGCCGCGCACACGACCGCCGCCAGGACCATCCTGGAGGGGCGGGGGGCTTCACGCCCGGTGTGTGGAGGGGCCGGCGTCATGGGTTGGGGGGCTAAGCGTGTCGCACGGGATGCGACAGTCCGTCGCCGACAAAAGTCTGTGTCGGCGGAAGGGCTTTATACGCAGCGGGGTTCTCACGCACCTCGGAAAATCGCGCCCTTGGCGATGAAACTGTCATCCGATGACGCAGGCGGGTGATTTCAGCACCACTCCACATTGACGTTGCCACCCGCCAGGGGATATCCCCTTTCAGCAACCGAAAATGCGAACCATTCTCAACTTCGACGACGGATTGGGGGCTGGCCCGACGCTGCCTCAGGCTGCGACCACCCGTGTGGATCCGGCGCGGAGTCCGGTGGGGCTGTTCCAGTCGGCGACCGCGTCGGCGGAGGCGGGGTGGGGTCGCTGGAGTGGGGCCCTGCTGACCGCTGCCGCGGCGCACGTGCTGGCGGTGGCCGTCGGGGTGATGGTGTCGAACCGCCCGCCGCCCGAGGTCAAGAAGCCGGAGCCGGAGCTGGTGCTGATGGCGTACGCGCCGCCTCCGCCGCCCCTGGGCGGTGGCTCGGTGAAGCAGGCCGCGGAGCCCGTGAAGGCGGTGGTGCAGAAGCCTCGCCCGAAGCACCGGGAGCTGGTGATGCCCGCGAAGGTGCCGGAGCCGGTGCAGGAGACGCCGGCGGAGCAGGTGGAGACCCCGCCCGCGACGGAGGTGGCCTCGGTCGTGTCGGAGGCGCCCGCGGGGCCGGGCGTGCCGGAAGGCGCGGTGGGTGGCGTCGTCGGTGGCGTGGTGGGCGGAATCGTGGGCGGCAAGGTCGGCGGGCAGGGCACCGCGCCGCCCATCTATACGCCGCGCGAGGTGATGAAGCTGCCGGTGCTGCTGTCCGGCAAGCCGGAGTATCCGCGCCGCGCCCGCGAGGACGGAATCTCCGGCGTGGTGATGGTGATGGTGGTCATCGGCACGGACGGCGAGGTGGAGCCGGGCTCGCCGCGCATCCAGCGCTCGGTGCCGGGCCTGGACGAGGCCGCGCTGGAGTCCGTCGCGGGCTGGCGCTTCTCGCCGGCCCTGGGACACGACGGCGCGCCCGTGCGCGTGAAGGTCGTGATCCCGGTGAAGTTCGCCCTGAGGTAGTCCCTTCGCAGCCCCGTAGAAGCCTTCATGAATCCCAAGCTCCGCTCGGTTCTCTTCTGGATCCACCTCGTCTGCGGCCTCATCGTAGGGCTCGTGGTGGGAGTGATGTCGTTCACGGGCGCGGCGATCGCGTTCGAGTCACAGATCGTCAACCTGGCGGACCGGGATGCGCGCCACGCGGCGCCTCCCGCGCCGGGGACACCGCGCCTGACGGTGGAGGAGATGATCGCCAGGGTGAAGGAGGCGAAGCCCGCCGTGCCGCCCTCCGGCGTGACGATGTCCTCCGAGGCGGACAGCATGGTGACGGTGGCCCTGGGCCGCGGCGCCGCGGTCTATGTCCACCCGTACACCGGGGAGGTGCGCGAGCAGGGCGCGCAGGGCTGGCGTTCGTTCTTCCACACGATGGAGGAGCTGCACCGCTGGCTCGCGGCGTCCGGCGACAACCGCGCCGTGGGCAAGGGCATCACCGGCGTGGCCAACCTGGCCTTCTTCTTCCTGGGCATCACCGGCCTGTTCTTGTGGTGGCCGCGCAAGTGGACGCTGCGCTCCATGCGGCCCATCCTGTGGTTCCGCCGCGGGCTGAAGGGCAAGGCGCGCGACTTCAACTGGCACAACGTCATCGGCTTCTGGTCGCTGCCGGTGCTGGTGGTGCTGACGGCGTCCGGCGCGGTCATCTCCTATAAGTGGGCCTCCAACCTGGTCTTCACCCTCACGGGCAACGAGCCGCCTTCGGCGCAGGGGCCCATCGCCTCCGCGCCCGTCGTCGTGTCCACGCCCGCGCCGGGGACGAAGCCCCAGGCGCTGGATGCGCAGTTCGACGCGGTGATGCAGCAGTCCAAGGCCTGGGAGACCATCACGCTGCGGCTGGCTGCGCCTCCGGGCGCCGGCGGCCCCGGCGGCCGTCCCGAGGGCGCTCCGCGCGGCGAGGGCGCTCCTCGTGGCGAGGGCGCTCCGCGGGGTGAGGGTGGTCCTCGTGGCGAAGGCGGTCCTCGGGGCGAACGCATGGCGCGCGGCGAGGGCGCTCCGCAGGGCGAGGGCGCGTCCCGGCCCGAAGGTGGTCCTCGGGGCGAAGGTGGCCCGCGCGGTGAGGGCGCTCCTCGCGGCGAAGGTGGTCCTCGCGGCGAAGGTCGTGGCGGGCCGAAGGGCCCGCAGGCGAGCACCTTCATTGTCCGCGAGCAGGAGCGCTGGCCGCTCTTCGCCACCAACACGGTGTCGGTGGATCCCTTCACCGCGCAGCCCCTGAAGACGGAGACCTACGCGGACTTCAACAGCGGCCGGAAGGTGCGCACGTGGCTGCGCTTCCTGCACACCGGCGAGGCGCTGGGGTGGATGGGCCAGCTCATCGCGGCGCTCGCGTCCTTCGGCGCCGTGTTCCTCGTCTACACCGGCTATGCGCTGTCCTGGCGCCGCTTCGTCCCGCGCCGCCGGACCCAGCCCGCGGCCTCCTCGGCGCCGGTGGTCCCGCCTGCGGAGTCGAAGACACACGCCGCCTGAAGTCACAGCTCAGTAAATCCAGACATCCCAGAAGCCCGGACCGCGAGCGCGGATCCGGGCTTTTTTTGTTTTCACTCGCGGGCGTGTGGCATTCGTGTCGCTGATGCAAAGCAGTGCCTTGGCGAGCGCGGCGCATCCAGCTTCGAAGTGTTGACGGGAAGAAATTTCTTGTAACGCCAATCGGGAACCTGCATATGAGAATCATTCTCATTTTTGGCAGTCATTCCTTTCCCGAGGGGATTTGTGTCTACATCCAAGCCCGGTCGTACTGGTGTCCGCTCTTCGAATGGCAACCCTGGAGGTGTGCGTGGCGCGCTCTGGCCCTGGGGGCCGGCGGCGGTAGGCCTCGCCTCCGCCCTGGCGGCGGGTGGCGCCATGGCGCAGGAGACGCCGGCGACGACGGGCGAGACGTCCGCGCCCGTGCAGGAGTCCCGCCCGGCGGAGTCCGCCCCCGTGGGCCAGGAGGCCCCGGCCCCCGAGCGCACGCCGGAGTCCGCGGCGCCCACGCAGGCTGCCCCGACGGCGACGGCGGAGCAGGCCGCCCAGGACGACGCCTACGTCCTCCCGGAGGTGTCCGTCGAGGGTGAGACGGAGAAGTACAACGCGACCGAGCCCAGCCTGACGCGCCTGCCCCGGCCGCTGGTGGACACGCCGCAGACCATCACGGTGGTCCCCGAGCGCGTCATGGAGGAGCAGCAGGCGACGACGCTGCGCGATGCCCTGCGCAACGTGTCCGGCATCACGGTGACGGCGGGCGAGGGTGGCCGTCAGGGTGACTCCTTCTCGCTGCGCGGCTTCTCCGCCCAGACGGACACGCTGCGCGACGGCGTGCGCGACCTGGGCTGGTTCACGCGCGACACGTTCAACCTGGAGGGCGTGGAGGTCTACTTCGGCCCGTCGTCGGTGCTGTTCGGCCGCGGCTCCACGGGCGGCGCCATCAACCTGGTGACGAAGAAGGCGCGCAAGGGCTCCTTCACGGACCTGCGC
>JAFADT010000433.1 GCA_023424585.1 Pseudomonadota bacterium | reverse complement strand
CACTGGGTGTTGGGGGAGCGGTATCCGTAGGACGCCCAGCCGCGGCACGCTTTGACGGCGCCTGAGACGAACGTCTTGACCCACAGGTAGCCGGCGCGGTTGCGGAGGCTGTCGGGGCAGGGCGCGCCGTCGGCGAGCGGCAGGCACGCCACCGTCAGGTCCACCGGGTGCTCGACGAGGGCGCGCACCCTCGCCGCGCGCTCCGGGCCGTACCCGAACGGGATGTCGTAGGCGGCCGTGATGCCCAGCGACAGGCCGCGGTCCAGCCAGGCGGTGTACTGCGCCGCGAAGTAGTCATCGGACTCCAGGTCGGAGAGGGCGCGAAACAGCTGCACCTGGGCGAGCTCCTGGACCCAGCCGTCCAGCTCCGCCTCGCCCGTCGTCGGGTTGCGCACGCGGCCGTAGCTGCCGCTGTACGGGTCCGCCACGCCCGTCCCGCCCGGGTCCGCCACTGGGTCGAACACCCCGGCGAGGTGAAACGCAGCGTCGTTGGCCACCATGCCGTGGCCCTCGGTGCCGTCGAAGGCGAACACGGGGATGGGCGACGCCACGGTCAGCTCTCGGCGCACGTTGCGCCCATGCGCCGTCAGGTAGAACTGCTGCGCGAAAAGGAAGACGGAGCGCTGGTGGCCGTCCAGGGCGCAGCGCGTGGCCGCCGCCTTGAGCTCGTCGAACGTGGGGTCGAAGTTGGGGCCGACGACGGAGCCGTCTGGCCCGATGAGGGGCACCACGCACAGGTCCCCTGGGTTGAACGGGGTGAGCATGTGCTGGTGCGCGTCGGTGAACCCGGGGGTGTAGAGCGCGCCGTGGGCGTCCTCGCGGACGGTGTCCGGGCCGGCGAAAGCGAGCGCGGACGCATCCGTGCCCACCCAGAGGATGGACTCGCCTTTGATGGCGACGGCGGACGCCCAGCGCTGCGTGGGGGCCGGATCCGAGGTGAAGACCCGGGCGTTGTAGATGACCCGATCGGCGACCGGAGTCAGGTCGCTTTCGGCGGGCGCCGGGGAGGTACTGGCCACTGGGGTGCATGCCGCGAGGCACACGAGTGCCAGCGCGGTGGGACGCGATGCGAATGCCATAGGTGCTCCTGTTAGGGATTGACGACGGTGCTGCATGGGACGGGCATTCGCGCCGCGTCACGCGGCCCGGGTACGATGCCCCCGGGCGGGCCTGGAAAGCTCTACCTCTGCGTTAGTAGGCGTAGGGCTCGGCGGGCTCGATGCGCGCGGCGATGACATCCGCGTCGGCACCGCCGAAGGACGCGGCGAACGCGAACGCGGAGTCGACCGTCGGCCAGGGGCCGCGAAACATGGTGCCGAGCGGGCTCCGGACGACGTGGCGCGAGGTGACGGGAGGCGGCGGGGGCGGAGAGAAAAAGCGGGGCACGGTCATGGGCTGGGTCCTCGTGTTGGGGTGGGCTACTCGTGGGCGTCCAGCACCTGGACGAGGGCGTCGCAGAGCGCGCAGCACGTCTTGCCATCCGCCGAGGTGCAGGGATGGCCGTCGACCACCGCGCGCACGTCGCCCACCAGCTTGGCGTACTGCGCAGCGACGTCCGGGGCGGGCGTCGTCTCGGCGGGCGGGGCGGAGAGAACTGCCCGGAGGGCCTTACGCGCGGCGATCAGCACGGCATCGGCCTTCGCCACGATGCGCCCCCGGGCGGCGTCTTGGATCCTTCCGCTTCCGCCGCTGACCTTCCGCCGCTCGTCATGCGCGGTCAGGTACGCCCGCGCCGTCTCGCGGAGGGCGTCCCGCTCGGCCGTGAGCGTGGACACCTGGGCCTGGAGGGCGGACACCTGCGCTTCCGCTTCACCGTCTCGCTTCACATCCGCTTCCGTGTCGTTTCTCATGTCCTCTCCTTCATGCGGGCAGGGCGGGGGGCGCATCGCTGCGCCCCCGCTCGGGTGCTGCTACTTGACGATCTCGACGGGGGCCCACCACTCGCGGCTCTCTTCGGTCCGCGCCCAGGGGAGCAGGCCCTTCGCCGGGTCGCCCTCGTCCAGCCGGGCCGCGTGCATCTGCTCGCCGGTGATGTGCTCCAGGCGATCGATCACCGCGTAGCAGACGTCATCCGTCTCCCACTCGCGCCCTGACGTCTCGTCGCGCACGGTGCAGACGCGGTGCGCGCGGCGCTCCTCGATGCTCCGGACGTGGAGCTCTCCGCCCATTTCGCCCGCGACCTTCTCAGCCATCTTGCGATTCGGGAACTGGTGGGGGCTGGAGAGGTCCCACGACCACTCGAACGTCTTGCCGTCCGTCATCCGCGCGACGCGGTGGCCGTTCTTCTCCTTCACGACGTATCCCCGGAACGCATACATGGGCTCCCCCTTCGGTTGCCGGCGGCTGGATGCCGCGTCGACGGGAGGCAGACTATTTGATTTCCGATCCAATCTGCAATGGATCGGAAATCGGCTGGTGTGGGGTATATTGCCACCTATGCAAACTATTGATTTCCGGTGGGACACGAAGGCGAGCGCATTCCTCGCGGAGAAGCGGATACAGCGCGCGCTATTTTCGGCCGCGAAGAAGGCGGGGCGGGACGCGCTCAAGGCGCTACGCGCGGAGGCGAAGCGTCAGACTCGCGCGCGGGTGCGGATCCGGGCGGGCTACCTGGCCAACCGAGCGCTGCCGCTCACCAACGCCCGGGGGAAGAAGCTGGAAGATCTGGTGTGGCGCATGGACGTGTCCGGCGCCGCCGTGCCGCTCGGGGAGTACCCGGCCCGGAAGACGAAGAAGGGCGTCTCCGTGGAGATCGAGCGGGGGAAGCGGAGCATCATCAAGGGCGCCTTCCTGGCGAAGACGGCACGCTCCACGCGCAAAGGTGTCTTCCGGCGGCCCAAGGCCGAGCGCTACCCGATGGGGCACCGGCTCGGCCTGCGTGTCTCCGACGCGATGAGCGACGGGCGCATCCCCGCCGCTGCCCTCAAGCGCTCGGCGGATGTGTTCGGCCGCGCGATTGAGCGCCTCATGGCGATGGAGCTGGAGCGGCGCTGACGGGGGCGCGGCGCCAGATCTTCTGGACGTGCCCTCCGACGCGCCCCGTGGCGCGCTCCCACCCGAGGCGGCGCAGTACAGAGGCCGCGCGCTGCTGTGCCCCCCGGTCCATCCTGGTTGCGTCGAGGCCCAGCGGCACCCGCATCAGGTCCGTCAGTCGCAGTCGGTCGGGTGCGCCCGCGCCCGCGAGGTACTGGCCCAAGATGTCCTCCCACGGATCTTCGACACGGCGGGCCTCCTGCT
>JAFADT010000366.1 GCA_023424585.1 Pseudomonadota bacterium | reverse complement strand
GGCTGGGGGTGCTCGCGCCAGGGGCCGTGCTGGGCGCCGCGCTGCTGCCCGTGCTCGCCCCGGAGCCCGCGCTGCGGATCACCTTCCTCTCCGTGGGCCAGGGGGACGCGGTGGTGCTGCGCTCCCAGGGGCACCACGCGCTGGTGGACGCGGGCGGCGTCCCGGAGGGCGCGGACACCGGAGCGCGGTTCGTCCTGCCCTTCCTCAAGGCCGAGGGCGTGTCGCGGCTGGACCTCGCGGTGCTGTCCCATCCGCACCCGGACCATGCGCTCGGGCTCGTGTCGACCCTGGCCCAGGTGCCCACCGAGCGCCTGTGGCTGTCCGCGGGGAGCGCGGACGGACCGCTCTCCCGTCGCGTCATCGCGGCCGCGAAGGGCGCCGTCGTCGAGGAGGTGCAGAGCGGTCATCCCGCGCTCACCCTGGGCGAGGCGACGCTGGAGGTGCTGGGGCCGCCCGTGGACCGGGAGCTGCTGGAGGGCGCGAACGACCGGAGCGTCGTGCTGCGCGTGCGCCACGGCGACGTCACCGTGCTGCTGGCGGGCGACGTGGAGGCGGAGGGCGAGGCCGCGCTCGAGGACGCGCTGGGCCCGGTGACGGTGTTGAAGGTGCCGCACCATGGGTCGCGCACGTCGTCCACCGCCCCGCTCCTGGAGCGCACGCGGCCGCGTCACGCGGTCTTCTGCGTGGGCCGACGCAACCGCTTCGGCTTCCCGCATCCGGAGGTGGAGGCGCGCTACCGCGCCCTGGGCACCGAGTGCTGGCGCACGGACCGGGATGGCGCCGTCACGCTGGAGAGCGACGGCCAGGACGTCCGCCTGGTGTCCTTCCTGCCGCACGAGGATTCCGCGCCCGCCATCGTTGCCGGGAGGGGGACGCAGGCCCAGCTTGAGCGGTGATGATCTCCGACGACCTGGATCTCCGGAAGCTCACCGCCCAACTCAAGGCCCGCCTGGGTCCTGGCGAGCCCGTGGGCTACCTGCGCGGCAAATCCCTCATGCGCGACATGCTGCTCGACCTGCCGGACAACCAGTTCTCCGAGCTGGAGGCCGAGGAGCTCGTCGACACGCTGGAGGCCAACGGCTTCGTGAAGTTCCTGGGCGACCCCGCGGAGCGCTCCGTGGCGGATGCGCCGTGGGACATCTCGCCCCACGCCTGACGCGGCGGCCTACTGGAAGACGAGCCACGCGAAGCGCGGCAGCGCGTGGAAGTCGCCGATGAAGAGGGGGGAGAAGGCCTGGCCCTCCACCTGCCGGCGGTCGTGGTGCTCCAGCCGGTAGAGGTTGAAGCGCCACCGCTCGCCCGGCTGGGGCGGGATGTGGGGCACCTCCGCGAGCCGGTTGAACGGGATGGCCATCTCCACCGTCCAGCCCTCGTCGCGGTCGGACGCGTCGTCCAGCGTGCCGCGCACCTTCACCGCCGTCTTCATGCCGGAGTCCCACGACAGGTCCATGCCCTGGCGCCGCGCGGGGAAGTACGCGTCGAAGATGACGTTGTGGGGAGACACCTCCAGCTCGTTGTACGTGCGCCCGTCCGCGTTGGCGTCGAGGAAGACCTCCACGACCTCCTGCTCGTAGATGGAGTCGTCGCGGTTGCGCAGCGTGCCCCAGATGTCCGGGTCCTCCACGTCGAAGGCCACGTACAGGTTCACGTCGTCGTAGACGAGCCGCGCCTCGGTGCGCAGCCGTCCGGGCCGGCCGTCGAAGCTGCCCACGAGCGTCACCGCCTTCGCGCCCTTCCAGGCCTCGTCGTCCAGCGCGCCGTCGAGGACCGGCGCCTTCTTCACGCGCGTCACGGTGTACTCCGGCAGCGCGGGGGGCTCCCCGCCCAGGAGCGGTCCGAACACGCGGTTGTCGCCCTGGTGCATGCGCGGATCATCCACCGGCAGCCGCTCGTCGCCGCGCCAGAAGCCCAGCACCAGCCGCGCGGGCGTGGCGGGCATGGCGACGGTGTGCGCGTCCTCCAGCACCTTGCCCACGGGCCAGGTCTCCAGCGGCGCGGCGCCGTCCTGGAACTCGTGATCCGCGTTGGCCAGCATCTGGCCGCTTCGCGGATCCACCACGTGCACGAAGAAGTGGAAGCCCTGCGGCGGCGGGCGCACGGCCCGGAAGTAGTGCGCGACGCGCACCGGCTGCCCCGGGGTGGTCCGCTCGGGCGTCACGCGCGCGCCCAGGTAGACGATGGCGCCGCCCGCGAGGGTGGCCCCGCTGCGGAAGGTGAGCCCCTCCGGAGCCGCGTCGAGCGTCCGCGGCGTCGTGGCCGCGGGCAGCCTGGGCGTGCGGTGGGCGGGGCCCGCCTGTTCGTCGCGGCACGCGCCAGCGACGAGCAGGACGGAGGTCAGCAACGGGACGAGGGCAAGGGAGCGCAGACGCATCGAGGGCGCGCAGTCTACCCTCCCCGTCTTCCGGGAAGCGCTCTTCCTCGCGGAGGGCGGTGCGCTCCGCCATGGGGCAACCCGTCCGCAAGGGAGGGCGGCCGAGCCTGCGGCCCCTCGGGACCTGGTTGGCACGGCCCCAGGTACGAACCAACTTTCGGTCCACCACAGGGAGGGGACCACATGAGCAAGGGATTGTTGGCTGGCGCGGCGGCAGTGGCGGTCTTGGCCGCGGGGTCGGCGCAGGCGGCGTCGACGGAGCTGCGCAGGTCCGCGGACATGCGAGGCCTGACGTTCCTCGTGGGCGGCGGTGTGGAGGGCTACACCAGCGCGCTCCGCGACCAGATTGATCCAGGCCTGGCCTACGGCGTGACGGTTGCCATCAAGCCGACGAACGTGCTGGGCGTCGAGCTGGCCTACACGGGCGCCATCAGCGAGTTCAACAACAGCCGCGTGCTGGCGACGAACACCCACGGGCCGGACCTCGTGCGCAACGGCGCGCAGGCCGCGGTGACGCTGGGCCTGACGGCCACGCCGCTCCAGCCGTACGTCATGGGCGGCGTGGGCCTGAGCCGCTACAACGTGCGCGCGTTCGCCCCGGGCTTCCAGGACGACACCGTGGGCAACGTGCCGGTGGGCGCGGGCCTGCGCCTGCACGTGGGCAGCTTCACCGCGGACGCGCGCGTGAACTACAACTTCCTGTTCGACCAGGAGTTCGCCCTCACCGTGCCGCCGTCCGACGTGGACCTGGGCGGCGACGAGACGTTCAGCAGCGGCGGCCGCTACGTGGGCACCCTCAACGTGGGTGCCACCTTCTAGGTCGTGTCCGCAAATTAGAGCCAGAGGCGGATGGAGGCGATGTGGACCATCGCCAGGTAGTTGGCGGCGCGCT
>JAFADT010000324.1 GCA_023424585.1 Pseudomonadota bacterium | reverse complement strand
TTCACCCGTCCGGGCAGTTCGCCTCGGAAGTGGAGCTGGCGCGCCGCATGAACGTGTGCAGGGGCACCATGCGCGAGGCACTGCGGCGGCTGGCGGCGCGGGGCCTGGTGGTGCAGCGCCCCGGGTGTAAGACGCGAGCGGTGGCGCTGGATGAGTCGCTGACGCTGGAGAACCTGGGGCTGGCGCTGCATGACGCGCGCTCGCCAAATGCCCGGTGGCTCTTGGAGGGTTACTTCAGCCTCCGGCGGCAGGTGCTGGTGGAGCTCCTGGTCGACTGCTGTGCGAAGGCCTCCGAGCGGGACATGGACCAACTGGGGAGCCTCTGCTTCCGGCTTTGGGACGCGGCGAAGTGGGAATCGGGAGAACGGTGCGCCCAGGTGGAATTCGAGCTGCTGCGACTGGCGGCCCGGGTGGCGGAGCGGCCCGGGCATGTGCTCCTGGTGCAATCCCTGCAACGGGCCTTCCTGGGAGGCGCGTCCCGATTGCTGCCCTTCATGGATGGGGAAGCGCTGCGACAATGGGTCATTTGCGCGCAGGAGGCGCTGAGGGAGCGTGACACGGGGAGGCTCCTGCACGAGCTGCCAACGCTGATGAAGGCGTGCGATGAACAAGTGCTTGAACAGTTCGCGCCCGCCCCGCAGGAGCCTGATTCTCGCGAACCCTACCGTGATGACGGAGGCCTTCCTGGTGACCGTGCGTCAGCCACCGCGCAGGTTGATGCAGTGGAGGCACGCCCCTGCGTAGAGGCGTGTGGCCCTGACCGGCTCACGCCGACTTCCAAGCATGACGGTGTACTGAAGGAACTCTCCGGTCGGGAGGCGCATGGCCTTGATGGGCTCAGGCTGGACACTGAGCAGCACGGTGCGCTGGCGGCAGGTCGCGATCTGGAGATGCAGGGGCTTGAGGGGCTTGCGCTGATCATCGAGCAGGGCAGCGCGCTGGAGGAGCACTGCCTTGGCGGTTCCGCTGTAGCCGTCGCGGAGAGCGAGGGGCTTGAGGCTGCCGGGGGCCTCCATGGGCAGGATCTCCTCGGGGAGCAACACAGTGGGGGACTGCTGTCTCCGCCCTCCATTGGGCTCGTTCCCTGTGAGGCCGGTGGGGTGTGCTCAGGGGAATCGAGGGAGGTGGCATTGGGAGATCTGTCCGACGGTCGGACAGGTCTTGGCGCCTCGTGTCCGGCGGAGTGCCTCCAGTCCGAGGCTCCAGCCGGAGGGGCCTGCGGGTTTCCTCGCGCGGCGGTACCCAAGGCGGGTGGACCGCTTCATGTCATCCAGGGTCTTCGGCGTGGTGGGTGGGCCTCCCGCCTCTGGCCCTTCATGGCCCGTTTCGTGGGATGGCTTGTCTAGGGGGCGGCCTTCGTGGTGGCGGGCGCGAATGCTTCCCTCAACACCTTCGCCTCCAGGGACCGGTAGATGTTGGCGTGACGCAGGTCGGGCCGGGGCTCGTACTTCCACTTCAGCCCCTTGGGCGCGTGCTCGCGGAACACGCCGGATAGGCGCTCGGCCTGGGACGCGACGTCGTCACCGGCCGAGGCCAGGTAGAGCGTGGCCTTCAGGTCTGGCGTCGCCTGGAGCCGCTCGGCGGCCCTGTGGACCCATTCGTCGTCGTTCCACCAGAGGCTGGGGCTCAGCGCGATGGAGGTGCCGAACATCCCGGGCTGGAGGAAGAACGTCTCCAGGATGAACAGCCCCGCGAGCGACTCGCCGATGATGGCCGTCTCTTCGGTGACCCGGTATTTGCGGCGCACGTGGGGCAGCAACTCGTCGCGCAGGAAGGCCCGGAACGCCGCGGAGCCGCCGACGCGCGGGGCGATCTCCTTGTCGGACTCGACCTGCGTGGGCCCGGTCATGTCGCGGCGCCGTTCGGTGTTCTCGATGCCGACCAGGATGACGGGCCGCATCTCTCCGGCGCGGATGGCGGCGTCCACGGTGGTGGCCACGTGCGGGAAGTCCTCCTGTTCGCCGCCGTCGGGCATGTAGAGGACCGGGTAGCGCACGCCCTTCGCCGCGCCGTAGCCGGGCGGCGTGTAGACGTTGATGCGCCGTGTCTCCTTCAGCGCCTTCGACGGGAGCGTGAACGTCGCGTGCGGAGGCATCGGCTCTGCTTCCGTGGCGCGGCCCACGCCGCTGACGAGGACGACGGTGAGCAGGAACAGACGGACACACACCATCGGCTGCTACCTCCTGGAGGAAGAATGTTCGCGGGCTTCAGCGCCGGGACGGCCGGCGGGACGACGCCTGTGACTTCGCCTTGGGCACGCGCTGGGCGACGAAGAGGGTGTGCCGCGTTCCCTTGGAGCCGTGCGCCGCGGGGTGGAGCAACTGGACGGTGAAGCCCACCTCCTCCAGGCGATTCGTGAACGCGGGCGAGGGCCCGGCGCTCCACACCACCAACGTCCCGTTGGAGCGCAGGGCGTTGAAGGCGTGCGACACGCCGGTGAGGTCGTAGAGGCTGTCATTGTCGGGGTGGGTGAGGGCGGTGGGGCCGTTGTCCACGTCGAGCAGGATGACGTCGAAGCCGCCCTGCTGCTTGCGCATCAGCCTGCCCACGTCACCCTCCACCACGGTGACGCGCGGGTCCTCCAGCGGCGCCTTCGCCAGCGGCGCGAGCACCCCGCGGTTCCACTCCACCACCGGGGGCATCAGCTCCGCGACCACGACGCGGGCGCCCGGACCCAGGCGATCGAGCACCGCGCGGACCGTGAAGCCGAACCCCAGCCCACCCACGAGCACCCGGGCGGGCGCTTCCGCCGCGAGGTTCGCGCAGCCGGCCTCGGCCATGGCCATCTCCGAGCCATGCTGGCGGCTGGACATCAACGTCTGCCCCCGCACGCGCAGCACGTACTCTTCGTCTCGCCGGGCGAGCATGACCTCGCCCACGTCCGGCATCTGCGCTCGCTCCACTGTCTCCCAGGGCTTCATGCCAGCGCTCTTCGCGCGACCGGGCCTCCGGGTCAAGTCGTCGCCTTGACACTCCGGAACGTGCCTGCGAAATGCCGGACGCCCCCCACCACCGCATGGAACGCAACGGACGACAGGCATGGCCCCCGGAGCTGTCCGAACCCTTGCGCGAGGTGGATCGCCTGCGCCGGGGAGGCCGCTATACGTCGGCGCTCGCGCTGGCGCGGACGCTGGCGGAGGCACATCCGACGCAGGTGCGGGTGCTGGTGGAGGTGGGGCTGACGCTGGGCGTGTGGGGTGGCCAGCCGGCGGAGGCGCTGCCCTGGTTCGACCGCGTGCTTGAGCTGGCGCCAGGCCACGTGGCCACGCGCTACCACCGGGCGCTCGCGCTCGCCCGGCTGGGACGGCACGGGGAGGCGGTGGAGGAGTTCGCGCGGGTGGAGGCCGCGGGTTTCCGCAAGGCGCTGGTGTTGCACATGAAGCGTGCGGAGTCGCTCGAAGCGCTGGGGCGGCTGACAGATGCGGAGGCGGACTGGACGGCGGCGCTGGCCGAGGACCGGGGCAACCCGTGGCTGCTCCAGCAGCGGGCCCGGAGCCGCGTCCGCTCGGGGAGGACGGACGCCGCGGAGGCGGACCTGACCGCCGCGCTCGCGGCCCAGGAGGGCGAAGCCGTGGACCCCGAACTGCTGTACGAGCGAGGTGTGCTCAGGCTCCAGCGTGGGGAGGTCGCGGGTGCTCGCGAGGACTTCGAGGCAGGGCTCCAGGCCTTCCGCGTGGGCGACCCTCCGGCGTTGCTGGATGCGCTCCGGCGCGGACTCCAGGATGCACGCGATGAAGACGGGGCGCGCTGAGCTCTGCCCCGTGGCTGCGCCTGTTCACCCGCTCCACTCGCGGGACCCGTATCTGGAGCGGGCGCGCTGAGCGCTGCCCCGTGGCTACGCGTGTCCACCCGCTCCACTCGCGGGACCCGTATCTGAAGCAGGTGCGATGAGTGCTTGCTCCTGGCAACGCTTGCTCATCCGCTCCACTGGCGGGGCCCGTATCTGAAGCAGGTGCGATGAGCGCTGCCTCGTGGCTACGCGTGCTCACAGCCCCACTCGCGGGACCCGTATCTGAAGCGTGCGTGCTGAGCGTTGCCTCGTGGCTATGCGTGCTCACAGCCCCACTCGCTGGTCCCGTTTCTGAAGCAGACGCGCTGAGGGCCGCCTCGTGGCTGTGCTTCCCGCCCCACTCGCTGGTCCCGTATCTGAAGCGTGCTGGAGTTGCCCCCGTCAAATCGGACAGCTCAAGGTTGGGAGTTAGCAGTACGGAATTCGCGGGGTGACTTCATCTTGAGCCCGCGGTTCGAGATCGCGAAGAGGCGGCTTCAACGCGGACCTCAGAGCGTGGCGGTTCGCATGGGCGAAGCCCGCTGCGCATGTCCTTCACCGCGAAGCCGGCGCTGCTTTTCGTGGCTACGCGTGCTCGGCGCTCGCCGCAGGAGCGGGGCGGCCGGCGCGGTTCGAGACCGCGAAGAGGGCGGCTCCGACGAGGGTGAGCGCGACGGCGGCCCACGCCGGCGCGAGGTAGCCCCAGCCGGCCGCGATGACCAGGCCTCCCAGCCACGCTCCCGCGGCATTGGCGATGTTCAGGGCGGAGTGGGACATCGACGCGGCCAGCGACGGCGCTCCCGGAGAGGCCTCCATGAGCCGCACCTGCACCGCGGGCGCGAGGAACTGCGCCGCGACTCCAATGAGGAACACCAGCGGGACCGCCGCCCAGGGCGACCGCGCCGTGAGCGCGAACAGGCCCATCACCACCGTCGTCGCGCCAAACCCCACCCACATCGCGAGCGTCACCGAGTGGTCCGTGAGCCGGCCCCCCAGCATCGCCCCCACCGTCATGCCCACGCCGAAGATCGCGAGCACCCACGGCAGCCCCGACTCCGGCAGCCCCGACACGAGCGTCAGCGTCGGCGCGATGTAGCTGTAGACCGCGAACAGCCCTCCGAAGCCCACCGCGCCCACCAGCGACGTCCACCACACCTGCGG
>JAFADT010000298.1 GCA_023424585.1 Pseudomonadota bacterium | reverse complement strand
CGCGCGCCCGCACGACCACCGCGTTCGGGTCGCGGCCATCCACCTTCGCGTCCAGCACCTCCACCAGGTCCAGGCCATGCTCGCGCAGGACCTTCACCGTCTCCTCGCACGCCGGGACGCCCTGCCCCGTCACCAGCAGGGGGCCCAGCACCGCGCAGTCCCCGTCCGGCAGGGCCAGGAAGAAGCGGCGCACCACCGCCTCGCCGGCCTCCGCCCCGGAGGACCCCGTGGACGTGCAGCCGAGCGCGGCGAGCCACAGCCCCGCCGCCCCCACCGCGTGTCTCACCGCGCCTCGTCTCATCCGGCCTTCAGTAGCAGTTGGGCGCGAACAGCTCGTCGTCCACCGCGGACACGAACTGATCATCGCAGTAGCCGGACGCCAGCACGTGGCCGTTGCGCACGCAGCCGTCGTGGTTGGTGGCGTCCAGCGTGTACTGCGTGTCGCCACCGCAGCCGCCGCCGCAGCGGCCGAAGCAGTTGCCCATCACCTTGGGGCGCGACCAGTGGTCCGGCTCGCCGCACACCCAGGTGCTGCCGTTCAGGTAGTACTCGTCGCCGTTGCACGACGTGTGGTCCCCCAGCTGGGCGATCTGCTGGTTCTTCGGGTTGTCGAAGCCGCCCTTGTTGCAGTCGTGCTTCGCGTACGAGTACCAGTTGTACGTGCCGCCGCAGCTGCCCGTGTTCTTGCCGCCGCACTTCGCGTAGCTGCACAGCATGGTGTAGCCGCGGCCCTGCTCGCCCATCACCGTGCGCTTGAGCGCGACGCTCGTGGGCTGCTGCGCCCACAGGCCCACCGCGCGGCGCAGGTACATGGCCTCCGGCGCCGCCGCGTCACCCTGCGGCAGGCCCTGGTTCAGCGCCCCGTAGAACGCGCTCAGCGCCTGCCGGTCCGCGTCCACCACCTGCGTGTCCTGCACGTTCGCGTCCGCGAAGCCGTCCAGCGTGGACACGCCCGACGCCGGGTCCATCAGCCCCGTCAGCGTCATGCCGTGCATGCGCACCTCCACGCGGTACACGCCGGGCTCCACCTCGCGCGAGGCGAAGGACACCGTCTGCCCGTCGTGCGCCCAGCGGCCCTCGGTCAGCCCCGCCCCGGTGGTGAGCGACAGCCCCTCGGGAGGCGCCGGGGGCGCTTCCGTGCCGGCCCCGCCACAGCCCCACAGCAACAACGCCGCGACCGCACCACCCAGTGCCTTGCGCATCCGTGTTCACCCTCCGGCCAGGACAACTTCCAAGAATTCGAGGTGAGCGCCGGATTACCGGGGGGCTGGATGGGACACAAGGCGGGGTGCGTCAGGGGGGCCTCCAGGCATCCGGCCGGTGCCGGGGGTCGCCGGGCGTTCACGGCGAACGGGCGCGGAGGGGTGGGGATGTGGCATGACGGCCCCCGCGAAGCAGGTCGTTCCCCTTGTGGAGGAAGTCCCCTTGAGAATCCCCGCACTGACTGTGTTGGCGGCACTCGCCGCGACGGGTTGCTCCAACGGCAGCGTCACCCAGAACCGCGAGGCCATGGCCCGCCTGGCGGCCAACGCCGCGGCGAAGCCCCAGCTGGCGCCCATGAAGGGCTCGGAGGCCCTGGCCGGCGCGCCGGACGCATACAAGGCCCTGTGCAAGGCGGACCTGGAGCGAGCCCAGGCGCAGGTGGAGGCGCTGAAGAAGCTGGATCCGAAGACGAACGGCCAGGGCGTCCTCAAGGCCTACGACGAGGCGCAGACGGCCCTCATCAACGCGGCCAACCGCTCCAGCCTCACGCACGAGGTGCACCCGGACGCCGCCATGCGCGACGCGGCCCGCGAGTGCGAGCAGCAGGTGGACGCGGCCAACGTGGCGCTGTCCCAGGACCGCGGCGTCTACGACGCGCTGTCGCTGGTGGACCTGTCCAAGGAGGACGAGGCCACGCGCTACTGGATGGACCGCACGCTCCTGGACTTCCGCCGCGCGGGCGTGGACCGGGACGAGGCCACGCGCGCCAAGGTGAAGGCGCTCAACGAGGAGATCCTCAAGCTGGGCCAGCAGTTCGGGCAGAACATCGCGGAGGACACGCGCAGCGTGGCCTTCACGCCCAAGGAGCTGGACGGGCTGCCGGAGGACTACAAGAAGGCGCACGCGCCGGGCGCGGACGGCAAGGTGGTCATCACCAGCAACTACCCGGACTACTTCCCGTTCATGACGTACGCGAAGAACGCGAAGGCGCGCGAGAAGCTCTGGCGCACCTACCGTCAGCGCGCGTTCCCCAAGAACCAGGCGGTGCTCGCGCAGCTCATCGAGAAGCGCGACGAGCTGGCGAAGCTGCTGGGCTATGACTCCTACGCGGCCTTCACCACCGAGACGCGCATGACGCGCACGCAGCAGGCGGCGGCGGACTTCATCGACCAGCTGGCGCAGGCCACGGAGGCCCGCGCGAAGAAGGAGATGGCGGAGCTGCTGGCGCGCAAGAAGAAGGACGTGAAGGGCGCCACCGCGGTGGAGCCGTGGGACCAGGACTACTACGAGGACCGGCTGCGCGCGGAGAAGTTCGGCTACGACTCGCAGGCGGTGCGGCCCTACCTGGAGTACGCGCGGGTGAAGGACGGCGTGATGGGCATCACCTCCAGCCTGTGGGGGGTGGCCTTCCAGCCGGTGAAGGACGCGAAGACGTGGCACACCGACGTGGAGGCGTATGACGTCGTCGACAACGGCAAGCCGCTGGGCCGCATCTACCTGGACATGCACCCGCGCGACGACAAGTACAAGCACGCGGCGCAGTTCGACCTGATCACCGGTGAAGAGGGCAGGCGGCTGCCGGAGGGCGTGCTGGTGTGCAACTTCCCGCGCCCCGGCGACCTGATGACGCACGACGAGGTGGAGACGTTCTTCCACGAGTTCGGCCACCTGATGCACGCCATCTTCTCCGGCCACCAGAAGTGGACGCCCATCTCCGGCATCTCCACGGAGCGCGACTTCGTGGAGACGCCGTCCATGCTGTTGCAGCAGTGGGCCGAGCAGCCGGAGGTGCTCAAGAGCTTCGCCAAGCACCACGAGTCCAACGAGCCCATCCCCGCGGAGCTGGTGGAGAAGCTGCGCGCGTCGAAGGAGTTCGGCACGGGGCTGTGGGCGCGCCGCCAGCTCTTCCTGTCCGCGGTCAGCCTCCAGTACTACTCGCGCACGCCGGGCTTCGACACGGCCGCGGTGCTGGCGGAGCTCCAGAAGAAGCTGTCCCCCTTCCGCCACGAGTACCGCGACGGCACCCACTTCGAGCTCGCCTTCGGGCACCTGGATGGGTACTCGGCCGCGTACTACACGTACCTCTGGTCCTCCGTCATCGCGAAGGACCTGGAGTCGAGGTTCCAGGAGAAGGGCTACCTGGACCGTGACACGGCCATGCAGTACCGCAAGACGGTGCTGGAGCCCGGTGGCTCCAAGCCCGCCGCGGCGCTGGTGAAGGACTTCCTCGGCCGGCCCTACGGCTTCGAGGCCTACCGCGCGTACCTCGACGGCGCCCCGAAGACGACGGGCACCGCGAAGGACTCGCAGTAGCGCGGGTCACCGCCCCGGAAGCGGGCCGCGTCTCCCTGCCCGCTTTCGGGACGCCGCGCCGCCTGACCCGCCCTGCCGGGCAGGGGTCGGCGCGCGGTGCCTCCCCGGGCCCGGGGCCCGGCCCGGTCGCGGAACACTTCTTCCCTTCCCAGGCCCTCGCGCAGGCCCGTCTCCACCCTGGAGATGGAGCCGTGCGTCGGCCCGTCGTCACGCGGCGTTGGTGAGGGACTTGCTTCGGAGCGCGCTCGCCGGGGTCCGTTCACGGCCCGGAGGAGGCGTGCTCAAGGTGATGGCCTGCGGTCGGAGATGGCGGAGGGTGGGCCTCGCGGCGGCGGCGGCGCTGACCGTGGGGTGCAGCGAGTCTCCCCCCAAGGCGCGGGTGCTGCCGGGGCCGGACGCGCCCGACACCACGCCCGTGGATCCAGCGGACGCGCTGTGCCGCTCGGCGGCGCGCGACCCGGGCCGCGTCACGCTGCACCGCCTCAACCGGGCTGAATACAACAACACGGTGCGCGACCTGCTGGGGGACACGAGCGCCCCCGCGAGCGACTTCCCGCCGGACGACCACGGCTTCGGCTTCGACAACAACGCGGACGTGCTCAGCATGTCCCCGCTGCTGATGGAGAAGTACTCGCACGCGGCGGAGGCGCTGGTGGAGGCCGCGTGGGCGCGGGGCGCGTTCAACACGTGCGCGCTCGACCCGGCCCAGCCGGAGGCGTGCGCTCGCGAGGTGCTCAGGACCTTCGCGCGCCGCGCCTGGCGCCGCCCCGTCACGTCGGAGGAGGTGGAGCGGCTGGTCGCGTTCGTCACGCTGGCCCGCCAGCAGGGCGATGCGCCGGAGGTGGGCGTGAAGCTGGCGCTGCGCGCGGTGCTGGTGTCGCCGCGCTTCCTCTTCCGCGTGGAGCTGGACGCCGCCCCCACCTCCACCGCGCCGCACCCCATCAGCGACCTGGAGCTGGCGAGCCGCCTGTCCTACTTCCTCTGGAGCAGCATGCCGGATGAAGCGCTGCTCCAGCTCGCGGAGGGCGGCCACCTGCATGAGCCGGAGGTGCTGGAGGCGCAGGTGCGTCGCATGCTGGCCGACCCCAAGGCCCACGCGCTGGTGGACAACTTCGCGGGCCAGTGGCTCTACATGCGAGCGCTCGACTTCTCCCAGCCGATGTCGCGCTACGGCTTCGACGAGCCGCTGCGCGAGGCCATGCGCCAGGAGCTACAGCTCGTCTTCCAGGAGTTCGTCACCGGCGACCACCGCCTCAAGGACCTGCTGGACGCGCCCTTCACCTACGTGAACGACCGGCTGGCCACGCACTACGGCCTGCCCAAGCCGGGCACCTCCGCGATGACGCGCGTGGAGCTGAAGGACCACCCGGAGCGCGCGGGCCTCTTCGGGAAGGGCGCGCTGCTCACCGTCACCGCCAACCCGGATCGCACGTCGCCGGTGAAGCGCGGCGTCTGGGTGCTGGAGCAGCTGCTGTGCAAGGCACCGCCGCCGCCGCCGCCGGACGCGGGCGGGCTGGCCCCGGCGGTGGACCCCACGCTCAACATCAAGGAGCGCATGGCGCAGCACCGCGCGAACCCGTCCTGCGCGGGCTGTCACTCGCTGATGGATCCGCTGGGCTTCGGCATGGAGAACTTCGACCCGGTGGGCCGCTGGCGCACGCAGGAGGAGGGCGGCGCGACGGTGGACCCCAGCGGGGAGCTGCCCGGAGGCAAGTCGTTCAACGGCGTGGTGGAGATGCGCGCGGTGGTGAAGCAGGACCCGGACCTGTCCGCGTGCATGACGCGCCACCTGCTCACCTACGCGCTCGGGCGCGGCGCGGACGAGCAGGACCGCTGCACCGTGCGGGACATCTCCCAGCAGGCCGAGGCCCAGGGCGGCCGTCTCACCGACTACATCCTCGCCATCGTCCGCAGCGACGCGTTCCTGCAGCGGCGCGGCGAGGCGGAGGCACCCAAGCCATGAGCCGCACCCCCACCCTCTCCCGACGGACGCTCCTGCGCGGCCTGGGCGCGCTGATGGCGCTGCCCCTGCTGGACGTGATGCGCCCCAGCGCGGCCCGCGCCGCCACGCCGGCCCCGCGCCGCTTCGTGGCCTTCTACACGCCCTGCGGCATCCACATGCCCAAGTGGACGCCCGCGAGCGAGGGCGCGGAGTACTCGCTGACGCCCACGCTCGCGTCGCTGGCGCCGGTGAAGAGCGACCTGCTGGTGCTGAGCGGCCTGGACAACCTGCCCGGCAAGCCGGACGGCGACGGCCACCACGCCGCCGCGACAGCCGCGTTCCTCTCCTGCGTGAAGGCGCGCAAGACGGAGGGCACCAACATCCGCACCGGCATCTCCATGGACCAGGTGCTGGCGAACGCGGTGGGCAAGGCCACGCGCTTCCCGTCGATGGAGCTGGGCATCGACCAGGGCAAGGGCATTGGCAACTGCGACTCCGGCTACGCGTGCCCCTACGCGAACAACATCGCCTGGGCGGGGCCGTCCACCCCCGTGCCCAAGGAGACGAAGCCCCGCGCCGCCTTCGAGCGGCTCTTCGCGGACTTCGACCCGAACGTCACCCAGGCGGAGCTGGCCAGGCGCAAGGCGTACGGCCTGAGCATCATCGACGCCGTGCGCGACGACGCGAAGGCGCTCCAGGCGAAGCTGGGCACCACGGACCAGCGCAAGCTGGACGAGTACTTCACCGGCGTGCGCGAGCTGGAGCTGCGCGTGAACGCGCTGGACGGCGCGGGCCCCACGTGCGGCGCCGTCGCCGCGCCCGCGGACACCGTGGACGTGCGCGAGAAGACGAAGGCGATGCTGGACCTCATCGTGCTCGCGTTCCAGTGCGACCTAACCCGCACGTGCACCTTCATGCTGGGCAACGCGCGCAGCGAGCGCGTGTATTCGTTCCTGGGGCTGACCGGCGAGCACCACGCGTACTCGCACCACCAGCGGGCCCAGGCCAACTACGACGCGCTGGCCAGGATCGACAAGTGGGAGGTGGAGCAGTTCTCCTACCTCCTCCAGCGCATGAAGGGCGTGCAGGAGGAGGGCGGGACGCTGCTGGACCACAGCGTCGCGTACTTCTCCAGCGAGATCGCCGACGGCAACATGCACGAGCACAAGAACCTGCCCATCCTGCTCGCGGGCCGCGCGGGCGGCGCCATCGCCCCGGGCCGGCACATCCGCTACGGCGGCGCGCCGCTGGCGAACCTCTACATCGCCCTGCTCGGCATGCTCGGCGTGCCCACCGCGACCTTCGGCGACGACGGGACGGGGCCGCTCACCGGGCTGGGCGCGTAGGGCAGGAGAGCGCTCGGGCCCACCGGGCGCCGCCTGCCCGGTGCGGTTCTCCTGCACGCGGGGCGCCGGTGCGGAATGATTCCGCGCATGGCTCCTCCTGTGTTCCGTCGTGGGCTCGCCGTGGTGCTGCTGGCCCCGTTGCTCGGCTGTGGCTCCAGCGCGAACGCGCGGCGGCCCGTCTCCGCC
>JAFADT010000292.1 GCA_023424585.1 Pseudomonadota bacterium | reverse complement strand
CGAGGTGGCCAGCCCCACCTTCGCCATCGTGTATCCGTACGCGGGCCGCATCCCGCTGTACCACGCGGACCTGTACCGCCTGACGGACTACGACGAGCTGTACGCCACCGGGTTCCTGGACCTGGTGGGCGGCGACCATGCGATGCTCGTGGAGTGGCTGGACCGCATCCCCCAGGCCGCGCCGCGCGACTTCCTGCGCGTCACGCTCCGCCACGAGGGCGAGGAGGCGCGGAGCCTCGACGTGGAGGCCTTCGGCGCACGGCCCGCGGCGCTGCTCGACGCGTGGCTGGGGTGAGTCAGGCCATGGAGTGCTGAGCCGCGGGCCGCGGATTCAGCACGCCGTCCGCCAGCGTCTGCACCTTCCAGCGGTGGAACACGAGCCGCGCGTCCACGCCCACCACGTCCTCTTCATCCACGGGCACCCAGTGCGGCCCGCCGCACAGCGACTCGCTGGCGACGAGGAACTGCTGGAGCGGCACGCGCGTGTTCTGCCCGCGCAGCACCTCCGGGCAGCCGCTGAGGCCGGAGGAGATGAAGAGGGTGCGGTTGCGGCGCGTGGCCACCATCGCCTCGCCATCCGTGACGAGGAAGTTCATCGCGGAGCGCTCCTTCGGCTCGCGACTTCCCGGCACGTCCGTCATCGCGGACACCAGCGTCATCGTCTCCGCGAGCGCCTGCGCCATCGCCTCCACGCTCACCGTGCCGTCGAGCGGTCCGCGCGCCGACAGCCGCGACAGGAACAGGTAGAAGCAGCGCTCGCTGTCCGTGGTGCCCTTGATGTTCACCCGCAGCTCCGGGTGGATGAGTGCCTCCACGGCGGCCTTGTGCTTCGCGAACTCGCGCAGCGTGCCGTTGTGGACGAAGGACCAGCGGCCGAAGTGGAACGGGTGCGAGTTGCGCAGCTCCACCGCGCCCACGCTGGCCAGGCGGATGTGCGCCACGACCGTGCGCGCGGAGACCTGGCTCGACACGCGCTCGAAGTCGGGGTCGCTGTGCGCGGGCCCTACGCCATGCGCGACGAGCGGCGAGGAATCCACCCCGTAGGTGGCGATGCCCCAGCCGTCCTTGTGCTCACGCGACTGGATGAGGAGGGAATTCCTCTCCGTGACAAGGGCGGTGTGGACAGCGGCGGGAACGGCACTCCTGAAACCAAATAATCGGCACATGGTGGCAGCTGATCTCTACAACGGCCGGCCCACGACGGAAGTTCCACCTGCCCCCTTGTCCAATGCCGGGTGTTCAGCGGCATCCAATCAGGGGCAGTGATTCATTCGCGCGCGAAACACCACACGTCCGCCCTTCACCACCACGCGCGCGTGACTGACCCCCAGATGATAAGGCAGATGCCGGTAGTCGCGACAGGCGAACACCACCAGGTCGCCCGCGTCACCCACGGCCAGCCGCCCCTGCCGTTGCAACCCCAAGCACTGCGCGGCCCCGCGGGTGGCGGCCCAGTAGGCCTCCGCGGCCGACAGGCCGTTCTCCAGGCAGGCGAGCCCCAGCACCAACGCCAGGTTCTCCGTCATGGAGGAGCCCGGATTCACGTTGGAACCCAAAGCAATGTTGACGCCCGCGTCGCGCAGCTTCCGGCCGGGCGCGTAGGGGCGCATGCGCAGGAAGAGGGTGGAGGTGGGTACGAGTACGGCGGTGACGTTCGCGGCGGCGAGCGCGCGGATGCCCTCGTCCGTCACCTGCTCCAGGTGGTCCGCGCTGGCGGCGCCCACCTCCGCGGCGAGCGCGGAGGCTCCGCACGCGGTGAGCTGATCCGCGTGCAGGCGCGGTGTGAGGCCCAGCGCCTTCGCCGCGTTGAGCAGCCGGCGCGACTCGTCCACGGTGAAGGCGCTGTCCTCCGTGAAGACGTCGCAGAAGCGCGCCAGGCCCTCGCGCGCCACGGCGGGGAGGATCTCGTTGATGCAGAGGTCCAGGTACTCGGCGCGGCGGTCCTTGTACTCCGCGGGCACGGCGTGCGCGCACAAGAGCGTGGGCACCAGCTCCAGCGGGGACATCCCGCCCAGCCGGCGCACCGCGCGCAGCATCTTGAGCTCGTCCTCCAGGGAGAGGCCGTAGCCGCTCTTCACCTCGGCGGTCGTCACGCCCTGCGCGAGCAGCCGCTCCAGGCGGGGCAGGGCGAGCGCGGCCAGCGCCTCCTCGCTCGCGGCGCGCGTGGCGCTCACCGTGTTGACGATGCCGCCGCCAGCCCTGGCGATCTCCAGGTACGTGGCGCCCTGGTTGCGCAGGTCGAACTCCCGGGAGCGCTCGCCCGCGAAGACGAGGTGCGTGTGCGGATCCACGAAGCCCGGGCCCACGAAGCCGCCCTCGGCGTCGATGACCTCCGTCGCGTCCGTGAGCGCGCCCTTCGGCAGGCCGGATTCGGGGCCCACGTAGGCCACGCGGCCGTCCCTCACGCCGATGCCCGCCGCCGGGCGCGGGGTGAGGGCCTCCTCCGCGGGCTGGCGGTGGGTGCCCTCCACGGTGAGCACCTCGGAGGTGTTGCGCACCCACAGGTCCAGGGCTTCCATCCTCAACGTCCTCCGCGTACGCCCGCCAGGGGCGCGTTCCAACGGGTGTCACCCGAGTGCGCGCGGCCGAAGCCGCCGGACAGCTCCAGCTTCGTGCGCGACTCGCCGAACTTGAGCTGCGCCGCCACCACGGCGCCATAGAGGTAGGTGGTCACCTGCGAGCCGGGGTTCACCAGCGACTGCTGCACGCTGACGAACGGCACCAGGCCCAGCGACATGCCGGGCTCCGGCTGCACGGTGAAGGCGCAGGTGGCCTCCACGCCGAAGAGGCTGCTGGTGCTGTCCGTGTCGCCCAGGCCGAAGTCGGACGCGCCGCGCAGGGAGAGGGCCGGGGCCAGCCCCAGCCGCTCCGACCCGACGTAGTACGACACCCCCGAGTAGACGCCGTAGCCGGGCACCGGCAGGCCGACGAGCTCGCCCTGGAGCCCGAGGTGCCACGACAGCCGGTCGCTCACGGGCACCGTCACCGAGCCGTCGAGGTCGAGGCCCCACTGCTCGTTGATGAAGGGCTTCGCGTCGCCCTGGAAGGCGCCGTGCTCGCCGCGCTCCGACAGCTGTGGGGCGTTGAGGCGGGGGCCGGCGCGCACGCCCAGCTGGAAGAAGTTCTCCCGGGGCAGGCCCGGGCCCAGGCGCATCACCATGGGCCCGGCGGTGGTGGGCGTGCAGCCGGCGAGCACCCCCACCCCCGCTGTCATCAGCAACGCTCGGACGCGACGTGGCATCCGGCGCACTCTAGGCGGTGAGGCCGGGGATGCGCACGCCCCGCTCCTTCGCCACGTCGATGGCCTCCGGGTAGCCCGCGTCCGCGTGGCGCAGCACGCCCATGCCGGGGTCGGACGTGAGGACGCGCTCGATGCGGCGCGCGGCCTCCGGCGTGCCGTCCGCGACGATGACCTGGCCCGCGTGCAGCGAGTAGCCCATGCCCACGCCGCCGCCGTGGTGGAACGACACCCACGACGCGCCGTTCACCGCGTTCACCAGCGCGTTGAGGATGGGCCAGTCCGCCACGGCGTCCGAGCCGTCCCGCATGGCCTCCGTCTCGCGGTTGGGGGACGCGACGCTGCCGCAGTCCAGGTGGTCGCGGCCAATCACGATGGGCGCCTTCACCTCGCCCTTGCGCACCAGCTCGTTGAAGGCGAGGCCCGCCTTGGCGCGCTCGCCGTAGCCCAGCCAGCAGATGCGCGCGGGCAGGCCCTGGAACGCCACGCGCTCGCCCGCCATGTCCAGCCAGCGGTTGAGGGACTTCTTCTCGGGGAACAGCTCGCGCACCGCGCGGTCCGTGCGGCGGATGTCCTCCGGGTCTCCGGACAGCGCCACCCAGCGGAAGGGCCCCAGGCCCTCGCAGAACAGCGGGCGGATGTACGCGGGCACGAAGCCGGGGAACTCGAAGGCGTTCGGCATGCCGCCCACCTTCGCCTGGCCGCGCAGGTTGTTGCCGTAGTCGAAGACGTGGCTGCCGGCGGCCTGGAAGTCGTTCATGGCCTGCACGTGCATGATCATCGACTCGCGGGCGCGCTTCACGTAGCCCTCCGGGTCGCGCTTGCGCAGCTCCGCGGCGGCCTCCAGCGACAGGTCCGTGGGGATGTAGCCGTTGAGCGGATCATGCGCGCTCGTCTGGTCCGTGACGAGGTCCGGCTTGATGCCGCGCTTGTACAGCTCCCGGAACACCGACGCCGCGTTGCCGATGATGGCGATGGAGCGGCCCACGCGCCTGGCTTGAGCGTCCTTCGCCAGCGCCAGCGCCTCATCCAGGTCCTTGGCCACCACGTCCAGGTAGCGCGTCTCCACGCGGCGCCGGGCGCGGTGCGGGTCGATCTCCACGCCCAGGAACACGGCGTTGTTCATGGTCGCGGCCAGGGGCTGCGCGCCGCCCATGCCGCCCAGGCCGCCGGAGAGGATGAGCCGGCCGGACAGGTCGTCACTGCCGAAGTGGTGGCGGCCCGCGGCGGCGAAGGTCTCGTAGGTGCCCTGCAGGATGCCCTGCGTGCCGATGTAGATCCACGAGCCGGCCGTCATCTGGCCGTACATCATCAGGCCCTTCTTCTCCAGCTCGTGGAAGTGCTCCCAGTTGGCCCAGTGGCCCACGAGGTTGGAGTTGGCGATGAGCACGCGGGGCGCGTCCGGGTGCGTGCGCAGGATGCCCACGGGCTTGCCGGACTGGACGAGCAGCGTCTCCTCGTCGGTGAGGCCCTGGAGGCTCGACACGATGCGGTCGAACGAGGGCCAGTCCCGGGCGGCCTTGCCGGTGCCGCCGTAGACGACCAGGTCGCCGGGCTGCTCGGCCACCTCCGGGTCGAGGTTGTTCATCAGCATCCGGAGCGCGGCCTCCTGCACCCAGCCCTTGCAGGAGAGGGTGGTGCCGCGAGAGGCGCGGATGATGCGGGACATGCGGAGTGCTCCTGGAAAGAGGGCGCCAGGAAGGGGCGCTTTGGCGGGCACCCTAACCGAACACCGGGGCCGCGGGGGGGCCGGCGTGCGGGGCCGCCGCCACCCTGGAGCCCGCTGGACGCTGTGCGTCAGCAGGCCTTGCGCGCGTCGATGGAGGCGCTGGCCTGGAGCACGGGGGGCCCGGGCCTTGAAGGGGCTGCCGAGGCCCGCGGGCTGGCTCGGGCCGGTGGTGCGGTAGAGTCGCGCCGCGCGGAGGTGGGACATGGATCAGGGCCAGGACGGGAAGGGGAGCGCGCTGGCGGTGCCGGCGGCCCAGCCTCCGTTGGAGACCCGGGCTCCGGACGTGGGGCCGGTGAAGACGGTGGCGGGCGGGGTGCCCGCGGTGCTGAGCGCGTTCAAGCACGTGCTGGGCGAAGCGGGCCCGTGGCGCGGCGGCAGGCTCGTCTGGAAGATCAACCAGGAGGACGGCTTCGACTGCCCTGGGTGCGCGTGGCCGGACCCTGCGCACCGCTCCGTGCAGGAGTACTGCGAGAACGGCGCGAAGGCGGTGGCGGAGGAGGGCACCCGGGAGCGCGTGACGCCGGAGTTCTTCCGCGAGTGGAGCGTGGCGCGGCTCGCGGAGCAGTCCGACCTGTGGCTGGGCAAGGCGGGCCGGCTCACGCACCCCATGGTGCTGCGCGAGGGCGCCGCGCACTACGAGCCCATCTCCTGGGATGACGCGTTCGCGCTGGTGGCGGAGGAGCTGAACGCGCTGGGCTCCCCGGACGAGGCGGCCTTCTACACGTCCGGCCGCACCAGCAACGAGGCCGCGTTCCTCTACCAGCTGTTCGTGCGGCAGTTCGGCACCAACAACCTGCCGGACTGCTCGAACATGTGCCACGAGTCCAGCGGCACGGGGCTGTCGGAGACCCTCGGCATCGGCAAGGGCACGGTGACGCTGGAGGACTTCGACCACGCGCAGGCCATCTTCGTCATCGGGCAGAACCCGGGCACCAACCACCCGCGCATGCTGACGGCGCTCCAGGCGGCCGCGCGGCGGGGCTGTGAGATCGTCAGCGTCAACCCGCTGCCGGAGACGGGGCTCAACCGCTTCAAGCACCCGCAGGAGGTGCTGCACCTGTTCGGCCCGGGCACGGCGCTGAACAAGCTGTTCCTCCAGGTGCGCATCAACGGGGACGTGGCGCTCTTGCAGGGGCTGGGCAAGGCGCTGCTGGACCGGGAGGCGAAGGCGCCGGGCGCGGTGGTGGACCGGGCCTTCATCGAGGGCAAGACGACGGGCTTCGACGCCTACGTGGCGCACCTGGCCACGGTGTCGTGGGACGACGTGGTGGAGCAGAGCGGGGTGCCGCGCGACCAGCTTGAAGCGGCGGCGGACATCCTGGCGCGCTCCGAGCGCACCATCTTCTGCTGGGCCATGGGGCTCACGCAGCACCGGAACGCGGTGGGCAACGTGCAGGAGATCGTGAACCTCACGCTCCTGCGCGGCAGCATCGGCAAGCGGGGCGCGGGCGTGTGCCCGGTGCGCGGTCACAGCAACGTGCAGGGCGACCGCACCATGGGCATCTGGGAGCACGCGAAGCCGGAGTTCATGGACGCGCTGGCGCGGGAGTTCGGCTTCGAGCCGCCGCGCCACACGGGCCTGGACACGGTGGGCGCCATCCAGGCGATGGACGCCGGGCGCGTGAAGGTGTTCTTCGCCATGGGCGGCAACTTCCTGTCCGCGACGCCGGACACGGAGCTCACCGCGCGGGCGCTCCGTCGGACGCGGCTCACCGTGCACGTGTCCACGAAGCTCAACCGCGCGCACCTGGTGCACGGCCAGCGCGCGCTCATCCTCCCGTGCCTGGGGCGCACGGAGCACGACGTGCAGGCGTCGGGGCGGCAGTTCGTGACGGTGGAGGACTCGATGGGGATGGTGCACGCGTCGCGCGGCGCCGTGGCCCCCGCGTCCGAGCACCTGCTCAGCGAGCCCGCCATCGTGGCCCGGCTGGCGCACGCGGTGCTGGGGGCGCGCTCGAAGGTGCCATGGCTGACGCTGGTGGAGGACTACGACCGGGTGCGCGAGCTCATCCAGCGCTGCATCCCGGGCTTCGAGGACTTCAACCGCCGCGTGCACCAGCCCGGCGGGTTCGCGCTGCCCAACGGCCCTCGCGAGGGCCGCTTCACGACGAAGGACGGCAAGGCGCACTTCACGGTGCACGAGATGCCGCGCCACCGGCTGGAGCCCGGGCAGTTGATGATGATGACGCTGCGCTCGCATGATCAGTACAACACCACCGTGTATGGGCTGGACGACCGCTATCGGGGCATCCGCCAGGGGCGGCGCGTGGTGTTCCTCAACCCGGAGGACCTCCGGGCGCGCGGGCTGACGGCGGGGCAGAAGGTGGACCTCACCAGCCACTTCCAGGGGGAGAGGCGGGTGGCGCGCGAGTTCCTGGTGGTGCCGTACAACATCCCGCGCCAGTGCGCGGCGACGTACTTCCCGGAAGCGAACGTGCTGGTGCCGGTGGACAGCTACGCGGAGAAGAGCCGCACGCCCACGTCGAAGTCCGTGGTCATCACCGTGGCCCCCAGCCCCGAGCCCGCGGCCCTGGTGCCCGCCAGCGCTCCGAGGTCCAGGTGAGCCCGTCGAGGCTCCAGGTGCTGGGCTTCAGGCTCCAGGGCGCTCGGGGCTTGCGCCTACGCGCCATTCGCGTGAGCCTCTCGAGGTCCCATGCCGCCGTCGGTTGAAGCCTCCTGGCCAGCGCCGCTCCTGGCGCTCCACGCTCGCGTCGCCGCCGCGGCGCCGCGAGAGGCCGTGGCGTCGAGCGCGGAGTGGCGCGAGGACTTCGCCCGCTGGGTGCGCGGCGCTTCGCTGGAGGAGCGCACGCGCGCCCAGGCCGCCGCGTGGGAGCGGCTGTCCCCGGGCGAGCGCACCCCGGCGGAGCTCCTCTTCCTCCTGTCCACCCTCAGCGAG
>JAFADT010000200.1 GCA_023424585.1 Pseudomonadota bacterium | reverse complement strand
CGCCGGGGCTGCGCCGCTCGCCCGCGGGGGCGGCAGGAGCCGCTTCGGGGCCCGTGGCCGCCTGGGCGCCCGCTGCGGCGAGGACGACGACCTTGGCGAAGAGCGTCTCCGCGAAGCGCGAGAAGGGTTCATCGAGCCCGTGGAAGAGGCGCCGCGCCTCACCCCTCGCGATGTCCGCCTGGAGGGCCCGCCCGGTCGCGTCGAAGAAGGCCGCCATGCGCCACAGGCGGCGCGCGTAGCGCTGGCGCACCTCCGGCGTGAAGT
Organism: Pseudomonadota bacterium; assembly: GCA_023424585.1. Taxonomy (GTDB): domain Bacteria; phylum Myxococcota; class Myxococcia; order Myxococcales; family Myxococcaceae; genus Corallococcus. Next base: position 7,530 of record JAFADT010000200.1, on the reverse strand, counting down.
ACGCCTTCGCCGCGTCCCGCACCCCCTGCTGGAGCTGTTCCTGGCGCTGGGCCTCGCTCAACGCCAGCGGGCTCTGGGCCAGCGCCTGCACCTGCTCCATCAACGCCCGCACCGCCGCTTCGGGCGGCAGCCACTCGGCGATCTCCGGCGTGGCATGGAGCTGATCGCCCTCCAGGGCGCGGCGCACGTCGTCGGGCTCGGGGGCGGGGAGGGGCTCCGGCTCGTGGACGGGCTGCACGTCGTGGTGGCGCAGCGCGGCCTCCAGGTCCGGCGGGAAGGGCGTGCGGGTGCGCAGGTTGAGGGCCGCGGCCTCGGCGAGCAGCCGGGCTCCCTCCTCGCGCGAGACCTCCATGCCGAAGCCGTTCTTCAGCCCGTGCTTGAGGATGCGGCGGATGTCCCCCCGGCTCTGCTCGGTGCGGGTGAGCTCCAGCACGCCCTGCTCGTCCGACGCGATGACCTGGAGCAGCTCCACGCCGCCGCGCACCACGCGCGTGAGCAGCAGGCCGTACTGCCCCGCCGACGACACCAGCGTCACCAGCGTGGGCAGCGCCTCCTGCGCCGGAGCCTCGGGCGCGGGCCTGGGCGCTTCCGGCGGGGTGACGCCGCGCGAGCGCAGCCGGTAGAGCGCCTTCTTCGCGGCCTTGGCCAGCGGCTTCACCGGGGAGGCGGAGAGGGCCTCCGGCAGCGCCACCTGGCCCGCCAGCACCGCCGCCTCCAGCACCGCGCCCGCCAGGGCTTCCGGCAGGGCCTCCACGGCCTCGGCGGACGCGCTGCCCACGTCGTCCGCGAGCCTCCGGGCCCGCGCGACATCCGCCTCCGGAAAGGTGGGCATAGGCGTGCCGGCGCGCAGCGCATCCAGCAGGGGACGGGGCTCGGTGGGGGCAGGGCTCATGCGCCGGGGTTCTACTTCACGCCCTACCGTCGCCGCACCAGCCAGCTCCCCCCGGCCTGTCCCACGATGACCAGCTCCGACTGAAGCCGCCCGCCGAAGACGCGCGACGGCGGGACCCCGCGCACGAGGAAGTGGTCGTACCAGCGGCCCTGCGTCGCGTAGTCCATCTCCTGGGGCCGCCACTCGGACGGGAAGGTGGGCGGCACCTCGCCCCGGTAGCGCAGCGGGGAGTGCGGCGTGGAGGCGAAGGTGAAGTTGGGCACCCCGCCGCGCTCGCGCGCCACCACCGCCGCGCCGTGGATGAAGACGGGGAAGCGCACCACGCGCGAGCGCGGGTCGAACACCAGCCCCATCACCTTCGGCCGGTTCGCGGCCAGGTCGGACAGCACCTCCAGCTCGCGGGCCTCCTCGGAGAAGCCCCGGAAGCCGCGCCCCATCACGAAGGCCAGCAGCAGCGCGCTCGCCGCCGCCGCGAACGTCAGGGGCGCCCGCCATCCGGCGCGCACGGCCGGCACGCTGGCCACCAGCAGCGCCGCGGCCAGGTGCGCGTAGCGCGTGTTGAGGTAGTAGACGTAGCCCCGGATGTCGAAGGGAAGCAGGAAGTACAGCGCCAGCGCCAGCACGCCCAGCCCCAGCATCCGCCAGCGCGCCACAGGCCCCTCGCGGCGCGTGCCTGCGCCCAGGAGCCCCAGCCCCCAGCCCGCCACCGCCACCGCGCCCACCGCGTAGAGCGGCCAGCGGTCCGAGCCGTCATGGAACGTGTTGGCGAGCACCTGGAGGAACTCCGCGCGGTTCTGCTCGAAGCCCTTCCACGCCAGGTTCTGCGGCGAGAACGTGGGCCCCCACGCCTTCCACGGCGCGCCCGGCTGGATGTCCGGCGGGTTGCCGAACCGCAGCACCACCCACGACAGGAACAGCGCCACGCCGGGCGCCACGCCCAGGAGCGCCGGCACGCGCGGCCGCAGCCGGGCCCCCACGCCGCGCGCCGCCGCGTCCTCCGGCACCGGCGTAGTGAGGAGCAGCCACGGCAGCCCGAACGCCAGGAACCCGAAGGCCTGCACGTGGAAGAGCAGCACCGCCACCAGGCACAGCGCCAGCCCCACGCCCCAGCGCGCGCGGCGCGGCGCGTCCGTCAGCGTCCGCACGAAGAGGCCGCAGCACAGCAGCGTCAGCGGCAGGGCCGCCAGGTAGTTGATGAAGCCCCAGCCGAAGCTGTCCCCATACGCGAGCGGCAGCGTCAGCAGCGCGGGCCACGACGGCCGGCCCAGGCTGCGCAGGAGGAAGGCCATGCCCAGCGGCATCCCCACCACGTACGCGGTGAGGAAGACGCGGTTGGCCAGGTCCAGCGGCAACAGCCAGTTGAGCGCGCTGACGAGGTAGTAGTACCCGAGGTAGGGCGTCAGCTCGTGCCGCGCCGCGAACAGCGTGGGGTACAGCGTCGTCGGGTCGTCCAGCCGGTGCAGCACCGAGATGAGGTACAGGTGCTGCGGCAGGTCCACCATGGGCAGGAAGCGCGACACCCAGAGCGGGAGCGCCCCCAGGACGAGCGCGGCGAAGAAGGCGATGCGGGCGGTTCGGGTCGTCACGGGCAGGAGGGCGCGGACTGTACGCGCGCGCCCCCGCGCCGGGCGAGCGCACCGTGGGCTCCGTTGGCGGGTAGGCAAAGGTACGTGCGAATGCCTTGGCAGGGGGAATGCCCTGCGCTATAGGCCGGGGCGGCGGGCGCGTCCCCCCACGCCTCGCCGGGCCTTCGCCAAGGAGAGCGGACCATGGCACGCAGCGCGATGTGGATGACCTCGGGATTGCTGCTGGGCGGCCTCTGGCTGGTGCCCGCCAGCGCCCACGCCTGCGAGGCTCACGCGAAGGCGGCCGCCTCCAAGGGCGCCGAGACGCCCGCGCCGGAGGCCCGGAAGGACGACGCGCCGCGCCCCCTGGAGGAGCTGGATCAGCTGCTGACCGCGAAGTGCTCGTGCGGCAGCAAGGCGGACTGCACCTGCAAGCGCGGCAAGTGCGAGTGCGCCAAGTGCAAGGGGCACGCTGCGCCGCGTCAGGTGACGGACGCGCTGCGCGGCCATCCCGCCACGCAGGAGCTCCAGGAGGCGCGCAACGACGCCTCCGCCGGCATCTTCATCTGAGGTGGAGAGCGGGGCCTCCAGGGGCCCCGCCGCAGCCCGAGGGCCTCAGGCCGCCGGGCTGGAGGGACGCCCGCGCGGCGCGGGGGTTCCGCCCTCCGCCACGAGCACGGGCCAGCCGCGCGCCATGGCCTCGCGGAAGAAGCCCGCGAGCTGGTACCGGCTGGTGTTCACCGCGCCCTGGAACGGGTCGATGAGGGCCTCCTCGCCCAGGCTCTGCTGCGAGGACAGCTGCACCGGGTGACCGCAGCGCTCGCAGCGGATGGACACCTGGCGCACCAGGGCCACCGGCACCGCGTAGCGGGCACCGCACTCGCCGCACTTCCACACCAGCGCGCGCTCGCCGGCCTCCCGGCGCGCGAGCTGCTCCAGCTCGTCCGCCAGGCGCAGGAGCGCAGGCAGGTCCTGGGGCGGCTGGGCGAAGATGGCGCTGGGGCCATAGCCCTTGCCCGGCGAGCCCAGCGCCGGGGGACGGTCGCCCTGGAGCAGGGCGCGCAGGCGGTCGCGGGCCTTCAGGTCGCGGAACTCGGCGCCGGCGAGCGCCCGCTCCACGGCTTCAATCACCGGGGGCAGCTCCGGCTCGAGGCGCTCCTCGTCTGGCAGGGTCTTGGGGAAGTCCACCAGCCGGTGGGCGGGAAGTGCGAGAAATCGGAAGGCCACGTCCCTTCCATGGCACTTGGGCCCGCCATCCGCAAGGCGCGAGTTGGCAAACGTGGGACGCGGGCAACAGTCCGCGCCCCTCGTGTTTCAGGCGGACCACTCCAGCATCCGCTTCAGGGGCGCCAGCGCCGCGTGCTGCAGCTCCGCCGGCAGCACCAGCTCCGGCGTCCGGTCCCGCATGCAGCGGTAGAGCTTCTCCAGCGTGTTGAGCCGCATGTACGGGCACTCGTTGCACGCGCACCCGTTGTCCGGAGGCGCCGGGATGTACGTCTTGTCCGGCGCGGCCTTCTTCATCTGGTGGAGGATGCCAGCCTCCGTCACCACGATGAACTGCTGCTTCGGGCTCTTCACCACGTAGTCCAGGATGGCCTTGGTGGAGCCGATGAAGTCCGCGTGCCGCAAGACCTGCTGCTCGCATTCCGGGTGGGCCACCACCTCCGCGTCCGGGTGCTCCACCTTCAGCTGCACGAGCTTCTTCTCGCTGAAGATCTCATGGACGATGCAGCTGCCCGGCCACAGCACCATGTCGCGGCCCGTCTCCTTCATCACGTGCCGGCCCAGGTGCTGATCCGGCGCGAAGAGGATGGGGCGGTCCTTCGGAATCTGGTTCACGATGCGCACGGCGTTGGAGGACGTGCAGATGACGTCGCTCATCGCCTTCACCGCGGCGGAGCTGTTCACGTACGACACCACGAAGGCGTCCGGGTGCTTGTCCTTGAAGGCCTTGAAGGCCGCGGGCGGGCACCGGTCCGACAGGGAGCAGCCGGCCTTGAGGTCCGGGAGCAACACCTGTCGGGTAGGATTCAGAATCTTCGCGGTCTCCGCCATGAAGTGCACACCACAGAAGACGATGACGTCCGCCTCCGTCCGCGCCGCCGCCTGCGCGAGCGCCAGGCTGTCGCCGACGAAGTCGGCCACGTCCTGCACCTCGCTCTCCTGGTAGTAGTGCGCCAGGATGACCGCGTTCATGGAGCGCTTCAGCTCCCGGATGCCGGCCTCGTAGTCCACCGTCTCGCCCATGGGGGGCCTCCTCGTCGCCCGCGCATTCTGTAACGGCGTCCAGGCCCCGGGGCCAGCGCGCTCCAGCGCCCTCCGGTCGCGCGTCCTACCCGCCAAGGGGTCCTGCCTGACTGCGCTTCTTTAACCTATTCCGAAAAGTCTCTTACCCCCGCGTACATCACCTAATCCATAGGAGCAGGTAAAGTACGCAGTGGTTGTTCGCCGGCGGCTCACCGGGAAGGCGTTTCAGCGCGGGCCCGCTGGCAACAGAGAGAGCACCTGGCTCGGACACTCAAGACATGCGGATGGCGGAAACGGGGCGCGTGCGAGCCCCGCGTCGACGGGAATGGCGCCATGCACAGGCGCCGGTGTGGCTCTTGCGCGTCGGGGAAAATCCATGAGCGTGCCGACTCACGAAGTCCTCATCGTCCACCCCAACGAGTTGCGCCGCAACGCGCTGAAGTCCGCGTTGGGCTCGCACCGCGTCTCGGTGGTGGGCTCACAGCTGGAGGCCACGCGGCGCATGGAGGCGTCCGTGCCCACGCTGATCATCGCGCCCGCGGACAACGCGCGCCGCTTCCTGCGCCACGTGGACCGCGCGGCCCCGGAGGCCGTCTGCGTGTTCGTCTGCGCGCGGTCGGATCGGCACGGGCTGGAGGAGCTGGTGGAGACGGCCGCGGAGGGGCACGTCTTCAGCACCGTGGATGATGGCTTGTCGGAGGGCGAGCTGCGCGCGCGCCTGCGGGACATCCTCCAACTGCGCGCCTCCACCCGCGTGTCGCTGGACGCCGGGATGCGCGTGGACTTCCAGCTGCGCGGCCAGCCCTTCACCGCCGAGTGCATGGACCTGGGCCCCTTCGGCGCCGCGCTCCAGGTCCCCATGGACGCGTCGCTGGCGGCCTTCCTGCCGGGCACGCCCCTGGAAGCGCTGTCCATGGTGCGCGACGGCCGGCCCGTGCTGCACGTGGCCCGCGCCTCCGTGCGCCACGCCACGCCCGTTCCGCAGGGGACGCGGCTGTTCCTGCGCGTGGGCATCTGCTGGCGGCCCGCCGCGGACGACACCACCTCCGCCCCGCCGCGCACGCTGCGGGACGCGGTGGCGGTGCAGGCGGCGCTGCGCAAGGCGCTCCGGCGCGAGCTGCCCGTGTGGCTGCATCCACCGGACAGCCAGACGGCGCACTTCCGGCTGGAGTCCGCCACGGTGGAGCCCTGCGACGAGCGCGGCCTCCTGCGCGGGCAGGTGTCCCCGGCGCTGCCCTCGAGCGTGGGCGAGGTGGTCCACCTCTCCTTCGAGATGGGCGGCCAGCGCTACCGGGGCGTCACCAGCATGATCCACGTGGGGCATGACGGCGTGGCGCTGGGCATGCCCCGGTCGCTCGCGGTGGAGAACCGGCGCGGCCAGCAGCGCTTCCGCCCCGGCGCGCAGCACCGCTTCCTGGTGCGCTTCACCTCGCCCTTCAGCGGCCAGCGCATCACCCGCGCGGTGCTGGACCTGGGCGCGCGCGGGTTCGCCTTCCCCATCGACGCGTCGTGCGAGGTGCTGCCGGTGGGCTCGCACCTGGACACCACGCTGCTCTTGCCGGGCGGCGCGGAGGTGGCGTGCCGCGTGGAGGTGCGCTCGGTGGACGTGGTCCCCTTCGAGTCCCGGCATGATCAGCGCCTCCGGCCCTACCGCTGCGGCGTGCGCATCCTGGACATGCCGCGCGCGGTGCGCGACGCCATCGTGGATGCGTTCGTGTCCGCGCGGCAGCCGCAGGTGCACGACGGCGCGGTGTTCCGCTTCCCGGACCTCTGGCGGATGATGGAGGACGCCCGCTACACCTTCCACCCGGACCACCCCTTCGGCGAGGAGGCCCGCGTCCTGCCCGTCCTGGAGGAGACGCACGAGCGGCTGGGGCGCGCGAGAGAGCTGGGGCGCTCGCTCGTCTTCACGGATGACCACCGGCTGCTGGGGCACGTCAACGGCCTGCGCATGTACTCCGGCACGTGGCTGGTGCAGCACCTGGCCGTGATGCCGGGCTTCCGGCGCAGCGAGCAGATCTCCAGCGAGCTCACCTCGCTCGCCGTGGAGGTGGGCGAGGCGATGGAGGACGTGGAGTTCATCCGCTACATGTGGCGCACCGACAACCGGTGGCCGCACCGGCTGGGCACCTGGCTGGCGCGCGTGCTGGAGGGCCAGGGGCTGTGCCACCTGCGCCAGTTCCACTACCTGCGCGCGGACCTGGCCGTGAAGCCCGCCCTGGACGCGGGGACCCTGCCGGCCGCGCGCGAGGCGGGGCCGGAGGACCGCCGGTGGCTGGAGTCATACCTGCGCCGCCGGGGGGAGCTGGTGCGCCTGCTCAGCGAGGACCTGTGCGCGGACCCCGGCCCCGAGACCGCCCTGGGCGAGCGCTTCCGGGGGGCGGGCCTCCACCGCGAGCGGCGGATGTTCGTGGTGGACGGGGAGGCTGGCCCGCTCGCCATGGCGCTCCAGGACGAGGCCACGCCGGGCCTGAGCCTCATCGAGGTCACCAACGGCTTCAACCTGGTGGTGGCGGACCGCGAGCACCCTCGCACGAAGGCCGCGGTGGCGGCGCTGGCGCTGCGGTGCATGGCGCACGCGCGCGAGCGGGGCCGGGGCTCGGCGCTGGGCATGGTGGACGTGCTGGACGTGCCGGTGCTGCGCGAGCTGGGCTTCGTGGACCAGGGCCGCTTCTCCGAGTGGACCTTCCACCGCTCCATGGTGCGCCGCTGGTGCGAGGCCTGGCGCTCGCTCTTCGAGCGGCAGCTGCCCATGCGGCGCACGAAGCACCGGGCCGCCGTCGCGGCGCCGGCGTCCCTCGAGAAGCAGGAGGCGCGGTGATGATG
>JAFADT010000154.1 GCA_023424585.1 Pseudomonadota bacterium | reverse complement strand
GCCCCCGCCGCGGGCCAGTAGGCCTCGCGCGGCCCTCCCTCCGGAGGCGGGAGTTGCGCTTCCGGACGGAGTGGAAGGGAAGGATTGCCACCCGGGGTCCAGGGTCGTAAGACCTGGACCCCGTGTCCGTTCCCGACTCGCCGAAAGACCCTCGCTTCCGCCGCTACCGTGGCGCCGCGTACGCGGTCCACATCACGCTGGCCACGCTGGTGTCGGTGTGGCTCATCTGGAACGTGGGGCGCTCCGTCGCGGCGATGACGCCCGAGCGGCCCCCGCCGGTGACGCCGCCGCTCACGGTGCGCGAGTGCCTGGACGCCGCGGACGCGCACTGGAAGGACCTGGAGGCCGAGCGCGAGAAGCTCGTCCACGTCCTCCCCGCCCGCAAGGTCGACCAGGAGTGGATGCGCTTCCGCACGGACTGGCTGACGCGCGTGCGCGGGTCCGAAGCCGAGTGCGCCCTGGAGTCGCGCGACCCCGCGCGCGTGGAGCTGCGCTCCGTCTACCGCCACCTCACGCGGGTGCAGGACCTCTACACCATCCACGCGGTGCAGTACGCGGGCGAGGTGGGCGGCGCGGTGGACGCGCTGCACGCCGCCTTCGACACCGCGCGACGCAAGGACAGCGGCCGCTAGCGCGCCGCTTCAGCGCGTGGGCAGCACCGTGGAGTAGCGCCCCGTGCTGTCGGACACCGTCTGCGCGAGCAGCAGTGACGCCGGCCGCCCCTCCACCGTCACCACGCGGAAGAAGCGCACGGACGCGTTCGCCGCGATGCCGTCCGGCGCCAGCACCGGGTCCGGGGGCAGGGTGATGCGGCCGCTCAACGAACGGCCCCGCGACAGCCTGAACGCGGCCAGCGTCATCACGTCCGCTCCGAGCCCGCCGGGCGGCACGGTGACGAAGCGGCTGACGCGCGGCAGGTTCTCCCCGGGCAGGAAGTCCAGCCGGTATTCGCCCGGGTCCAGGGCCAGGGCGAAGTTGCCGTCGCTGTCGGTGGTGAAGGGCGACTCGAAGCCCAGGGGCGGCTGCGGCCAGCCGGCGAGGGCGCCCACCGGCTCCGCCACCACGCGCACGCCCGAGGCGGGGCCCGTGCCCTCCGGGTTCCTCACGTTGCCCAGCACCGTCATGCGCGTCGGGCACGTCACGTCCGGCAGCGCCGTGTCCACCTCCGCCACCGTCACCGGCTGCAACGTCAGGCGCGAGGGCGAGCCCGGCGGCGGGGAGATGACCAGCGTGAGCGGGGACTCCGTGACGCCGGGCAGGGACATGAGCTGATAGCGCCCCTGCGCGTCCGTCATCACCGGCGCGCCCTTGAGCGTGCCGCCGCCGGCGACGCGGCCCTGGAGCGACACGCGCGCGCCGGCCATGGGCGTCAGGCCGTCCGTCTCCAGCACGCGGCCCTCCACCTTCACGGCCGCGCCGGGGTCACCCAGTTCCAGAGGAGCGGGCAGGGCGCTGGACGGCTCCACCACGAAGGTCTTCCAGGGCACCAGGTCCTCGGCGTTCACCGGCGTCGCGCGCAGGAGCACCGTGGCGCGCTGGGCGTCCTCCTGGGTGAGCACCAGTTGGAACGCGCCGGTGCCGCGCTCCACGCGGACGCGCTGGGACAGCGGGCGCAGCGACTCGTCCAGCGCCTGGACCTCCATGTCCGCGTCCACCCGCTTCGAGCCCTGGAGCACCAGCGTCCCGTTCAGCGTCGCCACGCGTGAGGCGGTGGGCAGGTCGAACGTCACCACGCCGCCCGTGGCGGGGTCCACGGAGGCGGGGCGCGACAGCGGCGGCAGGGAGGGGTCCTTCGGCGTGAGCGTCACCGTGTAGTCGCCGCTGCCCACGGGCAGCGCCCACGTGCCGTCCAGCGGGTCGAGCGTCGCCTCGTAGCGCCGCGCGACGCCGGGGATGAGGCGGCTCTCGCCCGTGGCCAGCAGGTGGATGGGGGCGCGGTAGGGGGCGGGCTCGGCGCCGCCGTCCGCCGTGGCGGCGGTGCCTCGCGTCACGGTGCCCCGCAGGCGCACGGGGCTGAACAGCTCCAGGTTCTGCTCCGGCCGCAGCCGGTCCACGGGGAAGTCCTGCGCGTACAGGCCCGCCCGGGGCAGGGCCTGCACCTCCACCACGATGTCGCCGCCGGGGTCGCCGCAGCCGTCCACGAAGCACACCTGGCCGGGGGCGCACTCCGCGTCGGAGCGGCACACGAGCTGCTCCGGCGGCGGCTCATCCTCGAAGAAGGCGCACCCGGCCCCGGTCAGCCCGAGCGCCAGCGCCAGGGCCCGGAGCGCGCGCCTCACTGGCAGTCCCCCGCCACGGTGTTCACCACCCACGAATACGAGGTGACGAAGCCCGGGTCCTTCACCACGCCGCCGTCCGGGAGGAGCACGTCGTCCGGCGGCGCCGGCTGGCGGTTGATGAGGTGCCGGTCCGTGACGAGCGCCTCCACCAGGTGGATGCCCGGCGGGGCCAGCGGGCTGTTGGCCGTGCGCAGGTCCACGTGCAGCGTGCCGCGGCTGTCGCGCCGGGGCTGGCCGGTGGCGGCGAGCGCGAGCTGGAGGTCGGGGCCCTTGGGCGCGGACGGGTTGTAGTCCACGTACCACTCCACGATGATCTGGTCGTCCACGTCCAGGTCCTCCACCACCACGCCGAAGTCCTGGGTGCAGCCGCCCACGCCGAAGGCGCGCAGGATGCGCTCGGAGGGCTCCACCTGCTCCTCCACGATGCGCGGCGGCCGGTTCTTGAACTGGGGCACGCTCTCCAGCAGCGCCTCGTCCTGGGGGATGAGGCAGCCGGAGCCCGCCGCGCTCACCGCCAGCGCCAGGGCCGCCACGAGCGGCTGGAGGAGGCCCCGGGACTGTCGCGTCGCGTGACGGTGCATGGCGTGGACGGGGAACGCTATAGCAATTCCTCGTGCTCGTCGGGAGGAAGCGGTCCGCCCGTCTTCTCCGCCTCCAGCTTCTCCAGGTGGCGGAAGATGGTGCGCGGATCCACGCCCAGGTCCTTGGCCGTCTTGGTGCGGTTGCCGTTGTTCCGCGCCAGCACCTCGTTGATGTAGCGCTTCTGGAACTCCTCCTTCGCCTGGAGCAGCGGCATGATGGGCTCCAGGTTCTCCGGCTTGAGGTCCAGGTCGTCCGGGCCCAGGAGCGGCTTGTCCGCCAGCACGACGGCCTTCTTCAGGCGGTTCTCCAGCTCGCGGATGTTGCCCGGCCAGCCGTACTTCTTCATGGACACGGCGGCCGCGGGCGTGAAGCCGCGCGCCTTGGAGTTGAACTCGCGCGCGTACTTCTGGAGGAAGAAGCGGCCCAGGACGATGACGTCCTCGCCGCGCTCGCGCAGCGGGGGCAGCTTCACGGTGACGACGTTGAGCCGGTAGTAGAGGTCCTCGCGGAAGGTGTTCCGCTTCACCTCCTCCTCCAGGATCTTGTTCGTCGCGGCCACCACGCGGATGTCCACCGGCTCGCCGCGGTTCTCGCCGACCTTGTAGACGACCTTGTCCTGGAGCGCGCGCAGCAGCTTCACCTGGAGCTGGAGCGGCATCTCGCCGATCTCGTCCAGGAAGAGGGTGCCGCCGATGGCCGCCTGGAACTTGCCGGGTCGCGTGGCGACCGCGCCGGTGAAGGCGCCCTTGGCGTGGCCGAACAGCTCGCTCTCCAGCAGGTTCTCCGGGATGGCGCCGCAGTTCACCGTGATGAACGGGCCCTTCGTCCGCGGCGAGCGGCGGTGGATCTCCCGGGCGATGAGCTCCTTGCCCGTGCCCGTCTCGCCGGTGATGAGGACGGAGATGTCCGTGGGGGCGATCTTGTCGATGCGCTTGTAGACGTCCCGCATGCCCTGGCACGCGCCCACGATGTCGCCGTAGCGCTGGTCCTCCAGCTTGCGGCGCAGCTCCGTGTTGTCGAGCTTCAGGTCGTTCACGAGCAGCGCGTTCTGCAACAGCAGGGACGCCTGCGCCGCGAACACGGTGAGCATGTCCAGGCTCTTGGGCTCGAAGCGGTTCACCAGCCGGTCATTGCCCACGTACAGCACGCCGAACAGGTCGCCCTTGTGCATCACGGGCACGCACATGACGGAGTGGACCTTGAGGTTCACCACGGACTCGCTGGCCTTGAACTCCGGCGCGTCCAGCGCGTCCGCGACGATGATGGCCTTCTGGTCCTTCACCACCTTGGCGATGATGGAGTCCGACAGCTTCTCCACCGCGTCCTCGATGTTCTCCCGGGCCACGTTGCGCGCGGCCTTCACGCGCGGCTCGCCGCTCTCCATCAGGATGAGGAAGCCCTTGTCGGCGCGGGTGACCTCGATGGCCTCGTCCAGGAGGCTCTCCAGGATGCGGTCCACGTCGTAGCTGCCGAAGAGCCGCTCGCTGAACGCCGTGAGCCGCTTGAGCAGCACCAGCTCGCGGCCCACCACGCCGGGCAGCTCCGCGGTGTGGGAATCCGACGAGGCCGTGGTGGCGGCGGAGAGGGGCACCTCGCGCTCGGGCACGTCGCGGCGCGGGGGCTCGCGGGGGGCGTCCTCGCGGGAGAAGGTCAGCTCGGTGCCGCCCACCTTCACCACGTCGCCGGTGGAGAGCGCGTGGTTGTCGCGGCGCTTGCCGTTGACGTGGAAGGTGGCGCCCAGGCTGCCTACCTCGTAGCGGGTGCCGTCGAAGGTGACGTGCAGGGCGCTGGCGGGGACGCTGGCGTCCTCCAGCGGCACGTCGTTGTCGGATCCCCGTCCCAGGCTGGTGATGCGCTTGAGCAGGGAGACCGTGCGGACCTTTCCATCGGGGGTGCGGACGGTGAGGCTGGCCATGGGCGGACTTTGCGTTGGGTGAGGGCTAGAACGTGAGGGAGAAGCCGGCGCCCAGGCCACCGCGGGTGGAGTACAGCCGCACGCGCGGCGGCGCGGCCTGGGAGACGGCGGGAGCGGGTTTCGGTTCGGGGCGGGACTCGACGGTGGTGCTGGTCACCACCTGGTCCTCGTGGTGGTAGACGGCGTCCACCACGCCCAGGGTGTAGACGGTGTAGAAGCCGGTGGCGGACGCGAGCTTGAGCAGCTGCCAGGTGTCCGCCTGCCGGGCGCGGTCCGTGGGGATGTAGCGGACCGGGATGGAGGCGCGGCCGTCCTCGTCCAGGACGTTGTCCAGGTTGACGAGCCGCTCCTCGAACAGCGAGTCGTACGCGAAGAACGCGATGATGCTGGTGATGGCCAGCACGCCTTCGGTGGCGGCGAAGGCGATGCCCATGCCGTTGCGGCCCTGCTGGAACTGGCCGGCGCCGAAGGGGACGAAGTTGACCAGGAAGTTGCGCTTCTCCACGGTGCGCACGGTGACCTGGCGGGCCAGCTCCTCCGCGCGCCGGCGCTGCGTCTCCAGGGCGACGCGCTCCTGCTCCCGGCGCTCCTGCTCGGCCTTCTCGCGCTCCAGGCGCAGGCGCTGCTCCTGGCGGAGGAACTCGCGCTCGCCGGACATCTGGTTCTTCAGGTCCTCGAAGTAGGCGACGGCCGGGGGCGGGACGACGAAGGGGTCCAGGCTGAAGTCGGGGTCCAGCCGGAGCACGGCGCGCAGATGGCGCTCCGCGTCCTCGGTCTTGTTGAGGTTGAAGGCGGACAGGCCCGCGAGCTTGTGCAGCTCCACCAGGTCCTCTTCCGGCAGGTCGCCCCGGTCGATGCGCTGGCCGGCGCGCTCCAGCACCTCGGCGTACTTGCCGTACTCGAACGACGAGCGCAGGGCGGCGACCTCCGGATCCGCGGGCGTGCCCGTCTGGGCGCGCGCGGACGCGGGGCCGAGCAGGGTCACGAGGAGGAGGAGAAGCAGCGGGCCGCGGATCATTCGGGGGCCAGGCTCCCGCGCAGGGTGGTGGGCTTGCCGGGCTCCAGCAGGACGACGCGCTTCTCCGTCTTGTAGCCGGGGGAGGAGATCTCCACCTCCACGCGGTGCTGGAAGCTGGCGGGGCCTCGGGGGGAGCGGATGTCGAAGGGGTGCTGGAGGCTGTCGCTCGCGGTGCGCTCCACGTCGCCCACGCGCACGGTGGCGTCCGGGGGCTCGTAGTCCATGGCGAGCTGCGCGGGCTTCAGCAGCGCGCGCAGGCGGAAGACGTTCTCGCCGTACGGCTTCACGGAGATGGTCTCCGTGGCGTCCTCGCAGTAGCCGCAGGACACGGTGACGATGTGCTCCCCCGGGGCCAGCTGCAGATCGTGCTGCGCCAGCTGCTGGGTGCCGGAGGGGCCGCCGTCCACGCGGATGGAGCCGTAGGGGCGCACGAGGATGGACACGGGGATCCTGCCGCCGCGCGGGTGCTTGGTGTCGTCCTGCGGCTCGGCGCTCGCGACGACGGTGGGGCGCGAAGGCGCGCGGTCCGGGGGGGCGGCGACGCGCGGGGCGGGTTCATTCGGAGTCCCGAGGGC
>JAFADT010000150.1 GCA_023424585.1 Pseudomonadota bacterium | reverse complement strand
CTAGGGCGTGTCCGCAAATAAATCGAGCGCAGCCGGGTGTTAGAAGGGCATGAGCCGAGGAGAGCTGACGGACGCCCAATGGGAGCGGCTGGCCGGACTGCTGCCGCCCCAGAAACCCGCGCGGGGGCGTCCGAACAAGGACCACCGCGAAGTGCTCGACGGAATCCTCTGGGTGTTGCGCACGGGGGCGCCGTGGCGGGACGTGCCTCGGGAGCAGTTCGGCAGTTGGAAGACGCTTAGCAGCCGCTTCTACCGCTGGCAGGAGGCGGGTATCTGGGCGCGGGTGCTGCGGCAGTTGCAGGCCGAAGCGCACGAGGATGAGCACCTGGACTGGACGCTGCACTTCCTGGACGCCAGCGTCATCCGCGCCCACCAGCACGCAGCCGGCGCACGCGGCACGCCGGCAAAAGGGGGGAGGCCGAAGCGCTGGGCCGCAGCCAGGGAGGCTTCTCAACCAAGCTGCATGTCCGGGCGGAGGGCCAGGGCCGGCCGCTCGTCTTCGAGCTGACGGCGGGCCAACGCCATGAGACGCAGGCCTTCGAGGCACTGATGACGGGCGGCAGCGTGCCGCGCGCGCACTCGCCGGGGGCGCCACGTCGCTTGCCCGACGCCCTTGCCGCGGACAAAGGCTACAGCTACCCCAGCCTACGCGCCTGGTGCCGCGAACATGGGGTGCACGCCATCATCCCCACCCGCTCGGACCAGCCCCGGCAGCGCGCCTTCCGGCGCGCGGCCTACCGCAAACGCTGCCGGGTGGAGTGTCTCTTCAATCGCTTGAAGCAGAACCGGCGGGTGGCGACGCGCTACGAGAAGCGCGCCGCCAACTACCTCGCGATGGTCCAAATCGCCTCCATACGCCTCTGGCTCTGATTTGCGGACACGGCCTAGCAGGAGTGGGGCGGAAGAACTTGGAGAATCCTGCTCCGCCGCGGGAGGTCCTCTCCTCTGGCGGGGGACCGTCGCGCTCAAAGCGCCAGGAGCACCTCCACTTGCGTTTGCAGCACGCGGGCCTCTTCGTGCCGGCCGAGCTGGAGGTAGAGCGCGACCGCGTCGCGACGCTCCTGGATTTCACGCTGGATGAGCGCGTCTACCTCCTCCGGAGACAGGAGCAATCGAGACACCTCGCCGCTCCCGAGCCCCGCCGTGCTGCCGGCGATGCCACCGCCGGCCGGTGCAGGCGCGATGCTGATGTCGGGCGCCTCGGCATTGTCGATGGCGGCGAGCGCTTCCCGGAGCACCGCGGAGGCGGGGGCATTTCGAGTGCGCAGCGCGTCTTTCATCGCGGTACGCAGCGCGGCCTTCCATTCAGCAACGGTCTTCATCTGCCGATACTCCCCGGGAGGAGGGGAACGCCCAGCCCAGCGCTGAAAAGCGAAAGGCCCGGAACCTTTCGGTTCCGGGCCTCTCTAGTGGCGAGGAGTACGGGACTTGAACCCGTCCGAACCGCGCCAGAGAGCGCCGAGCTGGAGCATAACCGCGCGGAATCTCAGCGTCTTGCGCTGGTTCGTACCGACCCGAGCCAGTCTGCGCCGATTGGCCGTAGCAGCGCTGTTACGGCCACCCAGCCCCTCCCGGGCACCATCATCCGGCAGTCGCTGGGGACGATGGTGGCGGGCTCCGGACGGCAGCGTAAGGAGGAGGCCAAGGTCGCCGGTTTCGCCGCGACGGCTGCCATGGAGCGGCTCGCTGCGGCCCTCCATGAGGAGGCGGGGCACGGGGACTTCGAGTGGACGCGGTGCTCGCGCTGCCTCGACCTGATGGGCGTCACCACCCTGGGGGTCCGCCATGGGTAGCCCGGTCAGCGCCCCCGCCTCGCCCGCCGTCCGCGAGCGGCCCATCCTGTTCTCGGCGCCGATGATCCGCGCGCGGCTTGACGGCCGGAAGACGGTCACGCGGCGTCTGCTCAAGCCCCAGCCGGAGCAGTCGGACATCATCGCCGCGTGGCGCTGGTTCGGCCGCACGTTCTGCGGCGGCTGGAGCCTCAACGGCACGCCCCCGGACTCGATGCTCAAGGACTGTCCCTACCAGCCCGGGGACAAGCTCTGGGCGCGCGAGACATGGGCGCTTGTCCGCCCGGACATTACGGATGACGGCTGCGTCGAAGCCTGGCAGGACTGGGAGGGCGCGCTGCCGGAGAAGCACCCTGGCAACGGCTGGGTGGTGCTCTACGCCGCCATGTATGGCGAGGAGTCGGAGTCCGTTGAGTACCGCGGCTTCCGCTACCGCCCCTCCATCCACATGCCGCGCTGGGTGAGCCGGCTGACGGACGAGGTGGTGTCCGTGCGTGCAGAGCGCCTGCACGACATCACCGAGGAGGACGCGCGGCTGGAGGGGATGCAGCGCTACCAGGGCCCGTTGCGGTGGGTGCGGTGGCTGGACGTCCTCACCGGGGAGCCCATCCACAACAGCGCGCGGGACGCCTTCATCGCCTACTTCGTGACGCTGCCCGGCGGCGCGGAGGCGTGGGAGCGCAACGACTGGGTGTGGCGCGTGGAGTTCCGCCGGGTGGAGGTGGCTGAGCCGGAGGGGGAGAAGGTGGAGCCCCACCGGTGCGAAGAGGAGTGCTGCCTGCCGAAGTAGGTCGCCCTGTTTCACCGCGCAGCAC
>JAFADT010000913.1 GCA_023424585.1 Pseudomonadota bacterium | reverse complement strand
CGTCTGCTCCGTGCACTCATAGGGGTAGTCCACCAGGTACGGCAGCGCCTGGAGCACGGAGTAGAAGAGCTGCGCGTCCACCGTCACGACGAGCTGCTCGTTCACGCGCGTGGGGTCGTCCGACCTCTTCAGGTCGTCGAACGTCAGCGTCCGGCGGTCCTGGTTGTTCAGCATCGCGAAGCGCGACTGCGACAGGTGCATGCGGCCGGGCAGCACCGGGAGGGGCCGCAGCTCGCCGTCGCTGAACGCCCCCGTCTTCGCGACGACGCGGAAGGCCACCGGCCCCACGCGCGCGGGCGTGATGATGGGGAAGCGCAGGTGCGTGCCCTTCCCCGCCGCCACCGTGAAGGCCTGCGTGGCCGTCTTCACGCCGAAGTCCGCGAGCAGGCTCTTCTGCGTGTCCGGATCCACGATGTCGAACGTGAGCTGGCCCTGCTGCGTCTGGGCGCCCGCGTTGTTCACCACGACCTCCAGGTCCGCGCGATCTCCCTCGCGCAGGAAGCGCGGCAGGTAGGGGCGCACCATCAGCTCCTTCACGCTGCGGGTGGACTTCTGCGTGGAGCCCCCGCGCAGGTCGCGCGTGAGCGCGTGCACCCAGACGTCCCACGCCGTCACCGAGTCCGGCACCGTGAACTCCAGCACCGCCGCGCCATCCGGTCCGGTGAGCAGCTGCGGAATCCAGAACGCCGTCTCCGCGAAGTTCGAGCGCAGGGGCTGCCCACCCGCCTCATCGGGCCCGGGCGCTCCCTTGATGACCTGGATGATCTCGCGCCGCTTCTGCTCCAGCACCCGCTCGCCCGAGGGCATGGCCTCCGCGGCGGACGGCGCGGGGGCGGGAGGAGGCGGCGGCGCCGCGGCGCGATCCTCTGCCTCCCGCTGGACGGCCCCGGGCTTCGCGGCCATGGCGCGCAGGCGGGTTCCCACACCAAACCGTCGGTAGCCCGGCCCTCCCAGCCCGTAGCCGTCCTCGAACTTCAGCGCGTCCTCGCGGGGCTCCAGCACCGCGGTCCTGCCCGAGTCGAGCTCGTCGAAGAGCCAGTCCGCGCCGAAGCTCCCCCCGGACGACCGGACGTCCACGTACACCGACTGCTGCGGATACAGCTGCGCCACCTGCGGGGGCGTGTGCGGCCCGAAGACGTTCAGCGACTGATCGTACATGTACGCGAGCAACTCCGCGGCGCCCGCCTCCAGCTTCGCGCCCTTCGGCCCCTTCACCGTCACGCGGAAGGTCTCCTTCGCGCCGGGCCGCAGCGTGTCCCGGAACGTGGCGAACTCCACGCTGAGCTCCTTGTCGTCGAAGGGCACGGCCACCGTCTGCTGGAAGCTCAGCGTCTGCCAGTCGCGCACCATCGACAGCACCACCGTGAAGCCGCCGCGCAGGGACTCCGTCACCGGAAGCTCCACCACCGCGCGCCCCTGCCCCGCCTTCAGTTGGCGGTGCTCGATGCGCTGGCGCCCCTGGTACACGTCCATCACCAGCGGCTGGCCCTCGAAGCCGGAGGCCACCAGCAGCCGCGCCACCTCGCCCACGCGCACGGACGTGCGCTCCGCCTCCAGGACCGCGGGCACCCCCGCCGGCGCCCGGGCCCCCGCCACCAGGAAGTCCTGCTGCGCGGTGGCCTTCTGACCGAACGCGTCCGTCGTCTCGTAACGCAGGCGGTAAGCGCCCGCGCGCAGGGCCGGCAGCTTCACGGTGGCGACGCCGTCCGCGCCATGCGTCACCGCGGCCTGCGCCACCTCCGCGCCGTCGTCCCAGCGCCGCAGGGTCTGCTCCACGTCGAAGTTCGTGTCCCAGCGCGCCCTGAGCGCGTCACCCGGCGTGGGAGACTTCTCCTTGCGCTCCTGCGCCTCCGCC
The DNA here is from genome assembly GCA_023424585.1 of Pseudomonadota bacterium. Taxonomy (GTDB): domain Bacteria; phylum Myxococcota; class Myxococcia; order Myxococcales; family Myxococcaceae; genus Corallococcus. The sequence continues at coordinate 3,867 of JAFADT010000913.1, read as the reverse complement.
TCCAGGGGACGGGGCACTTCGACCGGCGCCTCCGACGGCATCAGCGGACGGCCCGGCGCCTTCAAGGCGATGAGCCGCCAGCGGCCTGGGCCGGCCTGCGGCACGCCATCCAGGTTGGAGCGGACGAGCCGCATCTCCGACGGGAGGTCCTCGCGCACGAAGCCCGCGTCGGACTCCACGCGGCCCTCCACCGACACGAAGCCCAGGCGGAAGGACCGGCTCGCGGAGCGCGTCTCGCCGCCCTCGTCCGTCAGGTCCGCCTCCACGCGGTAGCGCCAGGACATGCCCTGCGTCTTCGCGAGCCGCTCGTCCGCCTCCGGGGTGAAGGCCACGGTGAAGCCGCCGTCCTCGCCCACCGTGGCGGTGCCGGAGGCCACCAGCTCCGACGTGGTCGGGATGCGCTCCCAGAACCACCAGCGCGGGAGCACCGGCTCTCGCGACACGCGCCACTTCACCGCGCCGCGCGTCACCGGAAGGCCGAAGTAGTAGCGAGCCTCGCCCTGGAACGTGGCGCGTCGGTTGATCCGCAGCGCCTCCTGCGCGTCCTTCAGCGTCACCTCGAAGGTGGGCCGCTTGTACTCCTCCACGCGCACCCAGGTGGAGCCGTTGGGGCTCGTGCGCACGCTCCACTGGCCCAGGGGCCTGCCGGAGGGGATCTCGAACTCGCCGGCCACGGACCCGAAGGTGTTGGTGCGCGCCTCGCGCCTCGCCACCTCCTGGCCGTTGGGGTCGAAGAACGTCACGATCACCGGCGAATCCGGAAGGACGCGGTAGCGCTTCGACGCCTCCTCGGCCTGGTAGGCCACCACCTTCCACAAGAGCTTCTGCTGCGGCCGGTAGACGGAGCGGTCCGTGTAGATGAGCGTCTGGGGCTGCGAGGGCACCTCGTACGAGGGCGAGAGGTACACCGAGCCCGGGAACACCATCGCGCCCTTCCCCCGGCCCACCACCAGCAGCATGTCCTCGTAGCGGTCCGCCTCCGTCCCCTCCAGCACCAGGTCTCCATTCGCGTCGGTGCGGCGGCTGACGACGTTGAAGCGGCGCGTGCGGTAGTCCTGCTTCACCCGGCGCACCTCCACGTTCGGGACACCGGCGCCCGTGGCCCCGTCCACCACGCGCACCTCGGCCTGATGGGACCGGGCCTTGCGCACCGTCACCGCCCAGGGCGACACGGAGATCGGCAGGGACAGGAGCTTGCTGTCCTTCTTCGCGAAGTCCTCGCGCGTGGACACGACGATGACGTAGGTGCCCGGCTTGAGCGCGGGCAGCGTCACGAAGGTCTGGTGCCGCTGGAAGTCAGGCGTGGGCGGCAGCGCCGTGCTCCACGCGGCGTCCGCCTTGCGCGAGGCCACCAGGCGCAGCGCCTCCGCGTTGGAGGCATACAGCGACAGGTCCGCGTCCGGCTTCGCGAGCCGGGCCTCCACGTCCAGCGCGTACGCCCGGAAGTACACCGTGCCCAGGTTGCGGTGCTGCAACTGGATGGAGCGCTGCCCCGGCCCGTCCACCTGCATCACGGAGGCGTACAGCTCCGGGGCCTCGTGCTCCGCCATCATCGACCGGCACCGGGCGCCGCCCAGGGACTTCGGCCACGCCTCCGCGCCCGCCTTCGCCAGGGCGTGCGCCGTGATGGGCCGGCCCGCCGCGTCCTCCATCTTCGCGAGCTGGTGCTGCCCCATGGACCACCACGGCAGGTCCCGGAAGCCCTTCAGGTGCCCGGCCAGGTGCTCCCGGATGCGCCGCTGCTCCGCCGCGTCGGTGAACGACGTGGCCAGGACCTCGTAGCGCCGCAGGCGCGCCTCCAGGGCCGCCTCGCGCCGGCCCGCCGCCAGGTGCCACGCCTCCAGGTCCCCCAGCACCGCCACCCCCTTCAGCAGCGGATGCACGGACGGGTCCTTCAGCTCCACCTTCGGCGCGCCGGAGAGCAGCGCGCCCAGGTCCAGCCGGTACACGCCCTGCTCCTGCTCCGGGCGCCACAGCCGCGTGTTCTCCAGCGAGGCCACCCACAGGTACGTCACCGCGTCGCGCACCGTGGAGCGGATGCCCTCCGGATACGTGTTGGGCTCGATGTACTCGGACAGCACCTTCACGGGCTCGGTGCCGAACCTCTCGCGCAGCTCCCAGACGGCGGCGTAGGCGCGCTGGAGCTCCGCCACCAGCTGATCCTTCGTCCACGCCTTCAGGTCCACCGGCCCGGTGGTCGCCACCTGCTCGCGCTGGCCGATCTCATAGCCGTAGGCGTCCAGGTAGTTCGCGAGCACCGCCGCGTAGAACAGCTGGAGCGTGGCCTGCTGCCGAGGCCCCTCCGGCCAGGGCTGCTCGCGCAGGAAGCGCACCGTCGTCTCATAGCCGTGCAGCCGCGTGCGCAGTTGCACCGTGCGCACCAGCGCGCGCGTCCACTCGTCCGCGTCGCCCTGGGCCTTCGCCTCGGCCAGCCGGGCCTCGGCCCCCTGCGCGGCGGACTCCACCTTGTCGTCGGCGACGAGCGCGTCGATGGCCTTCCATGTCGGAGGGGCCTTCGCCGCGGGGGCCGCCACGGACAGGGAGGAGACGAGGAGGACCAGCAGGCACGACACGACGGCGGATGGACTCGGGCGCGGTGGAGGAGACATAGGGGCGGCACTCTAGACGCCGCCCGCGCCGCTGGCGTTCCCTTCGCCGTTTCAGGGGGGCGACGGCGCCGGGGCCCTGCGCCGCAGCCCCACCACGTAGACCTCCATGCTGGCGCCGCGCGTGGCCTCCGGGCGGACGATCTTCACCTCCTCGAAGTGCTGGCGCACCTCGTCACGGAAGGCCTCGAAGTCGCCGCCCATGAAGACCTTGGCCACGAACGTGCCACCGGGCCGGCCGCGCGTGGCGGCCACCTCCAGCGCCTTGCCCGCGAGCCGCAGGCTGCGCGCCTCGTCCGTGCTCTTGATGCCGGACGTCTTGGGCGCCATGTCGGAGATGACCGCGTCGTAGGGGCCGTCGTACAGCGCCGCCAGCTTCGCGTCGAAGTCGTCCGCGAGCACGTCCAGCACCGCCGTCGCCACCCACTTCTGGGAGAACGGCCGGATGGCCACGATGTCCACGCCGACGACGCGCCCGTTCATCCCCACCGCGTCCGCCAGGATCTGGAGGAACCCGCCCGGCGCGGCGCCCAGGTCCAGCACCGCCGCGCCCTTCTTCACGGAGCCTGGAAAGCGCTTGAGGATCTCATCGACCTTGAACGCGGACCGCGCCCGCAGGCCCTCTTGCTTGGCTTTCTGGAAATAGTGGTCTTTAGGACGGTAGGGCTTGCCCATGTCAGAAGCCGTCCCTAGCATCCGCTACTGTCTTCGGAAAGCCGGAGCAGTCGCGGCCTGTCGTCGGCCGCGCCAACGGAATTCCGGAGGGTTGGTGGCATGGGCACCCGGAGCGTGACAGCGGCCTTGTGCATCTCCCTGTTCTGCGCGGGCGGGGCCGCGTTCTGCTACGCCCGCTCCGAGGCCCTCCAGGCCGAGGGGCGCTGGCTGATGGCCCGGGGCAGCGCCCAGGCCTCGGACTTCGCCCAGAAGCTGGACGGCACCTCCGTGGACGCCCAGTTGAAGACCTTCAAGGAGCGCCGCGGGGTGATGGAGCAGGCCCACCGCTGGCAGCGCGGCATGCTGCTGGGCATCATGGCCGCCGTCCTGTCCGCCCTGTCCTCCTACGTCCTCTTCCTGCTCAAGCGGCTGGACGATCAGCTCCTGGACGCCACCGGCGAGCTGCGCCGGCCCCAGGAGGCCTCCTCCCTGCCCACCCCGGCGCTCGCGCCCAGCGTCCAGCGTTAGGCGGGACTCTGGCAGGATGCCGCCCCGTTACCGTCTGACGGGAGGACCGCCATGCCCGGCTGCGCGCACTGCGGACGCA
>JAFADT010000109.1 GCA_023424585.1 Pseudomonadota bacterium | reverse complement strand
GCCCTCGGGCGCGCGGGAGGGCTTCGAGGCCTCCGCGCGCACGGCGCCGAACTGCGCGGTGGAGGACCGGGCGGCCTCGTGCTTCGCGGTGGGGGGGGCCGGGTCCTCGTCGTGCAGGGGGCGCGTGTCCGCGAGGCTCACGCCCGTGTCCTCCCGCCTCCTCACGGGGCGGGCCTCCGGGCGGCTGAGGCCCGAGGTCTCCTTCGAGCGCGAGGTCCGCTCCGGCGCGTGCCCCACGCCGGAGCCGTTCGGCGACGCGGCGGCCTTCGTGGACGACTGGCTCACCGACGGCTCCTGCGCGCGCGGCGGCGGCCTCGTTGGCGCCTGCGGAGCCTGCGCCTTGCCCGACGACGCCGTCGCCCCGGGGGCCGGGGGCTTCGCGGAGGCGCTCCCACCCGGCCGGGCCATCAGGCGCGGGTCGAAGTAGATCATCGTCGGCTCGGCCGCGAAGCGCTCCTCCTCCAGCTCGTCCGCGTACACGTCCCGCATGAACGCGGCCAGGTGCGCGCTGGTGCCGTGCAGCTTCTCCTGCTGGAGGAACTCCTCCAGCGCCAGCTGCAGCTCGCCCGCGGTGGAGAAGCGGTCGTCGCGCTTGCGCGCCAGCGCCTTGAAGACGATGGGGTCCAGCGACTTGGGGATGCCGGGCACGGCCTCCGACGGCGGGACGATCTTGTGCCCCACGACGGCCTTCAGCGTGGCCATCTCCGTCTCGCGCTTGAACAGGCGCCCGCCCGTCAGCAGCTCGTAGAACACCGTCCCCAGCCCGAACACGTCCGAGCGCGCATCCAGCGGCTCGCCCCGCGCCTGCTCCGGGGACATGTACGCGTGCTTGCCCTTGATGGTGCCCACCACCGTCTGGGACAGCTTCCCCTGCGCCTTCGCCACGCCGAAGTCGATGAGCTTCACGCCGCCGTTGAAGCCCACCAGCACGTTCTGCGGCGACACGTCCCGGTGGATGAGCGACAGCTTCCGGCCGGACGGGCTGCGCGCGTTGTGCGCCGCGTCCAGCCCCGCCGCCGCCTCCGCGATGATCCGGCAGCGCAGGCCCAGCGGGAAGCCGCCCGGGTGCGCCGAGGCGCGCGGCACCAGCGAGCCCAGCGGCTCGCCGTGCACGTACTCCATCGCGATGTAGTACTGCCCGTCCACGTCCCCCATCTCGTAGATCTGCGCGATGTTGGGGTGGTTGAGCAGCGCCGCGATGCGCGCCTCGTCCAGGAACATCTGGAGGAACTCGTCGTCCTCGGACAGGTGGGGCAGCAGCCGCTTCACCACCAGCAGCTTCTGGAACCCCACCGGCCCCTTCTGCCGCGCCAGATAGACGGCCCCCATGCCACCGGTGGCCAGTTTGCGCAGCAATTCATAGCGGCCGAACGTTTCCACTCCGGCCGTGACGATAGCCGCCTCGGCGCGGATCTCAAAAGCCCGAGCACCCCCAAAAACGCGAACCGGGCCGGCCCCCTCCCAGGGACCGGCCCGGCCGCGCTGCGTCACGAGCCCGTCACCCTAGGGCGTGGCGGCGCAGACGCTGCGGTAGCGGATCTCCACGGCCTGGCCCGGGGTGGGCACGGAGCCCGCCGCGAAGATGACCGCGTTGCGGCCGGCGTCGTAGGTCCACTGGTCCGCCTCCAGCGTGCGGCCGTTCACCCGGACGCTCATCTCCGCGGTGCCGTCCGGCGTCGCGGTGAGGGGGAAGTCCGCCTGTGCCCCCCCGGCCTGCTGGATGATGGGGTCCAGGAACCCGCGGTAGTCCCCCTCGCAGATGGAGCCCACGGAGCCGCCGGTCCCCCGGGCCACCGCGGCGAAGCGGTCCGCGCTGCTGCTCGCGGTGGTGCAGGTGCCGTTGGGGATGAGCGCGTGCAGGCTGCTGCGCTGGGACATGCCCGTGCCCTTCAGCGTCTGGAGGAACTGGATGTAGCTGTCCGGCTCGAAGCCGGAGTGGTCGTCCTCGTCGGACAGCACCACCACCGCCATGCGGGCCGCGGCGCGGGTGAAGCCCAGGTTGCCGTCGTTGGGCTGCGGGGTGCGGACGTCGTCGGCCTGCTCGGACAGCGGGGCGGACAGGCCCTGGCGCATCGTCTCCAGGCCCTGCACCAGGTTGTGGCACAGGCCCACGTCGAGGTTGGCCTGGATGGTGGCCGCCGCGTTGGCGCTGTTGCCGGACACCACGCGGGCGCGGCTGCCGTCCACCGGGAAGAGGCGGCCGGCCTCACCGCCGTTGGCGCCGCCGCCGCACAGCCCCTCGCGCTGCACCAGGCCCGTGCTGGTGACGCCCACGCGCACGTCCACGTTCAGCTCCCTGGCGCGCGCCAGCCACCCGGGGATCGCGTTGCGCAGGCGCTGCTGGTACGGCTCCATGGTGGTGGTGTTGGAGACGACGAAGAGCACGTCCAGCTGGCTGTCGGTGCCCTGCGTGAAGCGGTCCACCTGGATGCCCTCGTGGTTGGTCTCCGCCAGCAGCGGGACGAGGAAGGGGTGGGGCTCCGTGTCCGCCTGGAAGTACAGCGGGCTGTAGTGCTGGCCCAGCACCTCGCGGGAGTAGTCCACCTCCATCTCGAAGCCCTCGCCGGGCTGGAGCGTGATGGGCGCCGTCACCGGCGTGCGCAGCGAGAACTGCTGGGACGTGCCGTTGCCGATGACGGCGTCCGCCACGGTGAGCGGCTCGCTGCAGCGGTTGGACAGGAACGTCTTGCGGGGCTTGGCCGGGCAGTCGTAGCGGATGGGCCCGAAGTCCACGAAGGACGGCGTGGCGACGAGGCACGACGCGTTGGACACCGCGTGGATGGGCAGCGTCACCGTGGGGTGGGCCGGGTTGTTGACGGTGAGCATCAGCTCGCCGTTGAACTCGCCGCCGGTGAGGGGCGCGCGGAAGGCGATCATCGCGCTGAAGGCCGTGTCGTAGAGCACCACGCCGCCCGTGATGGGGCCGCCAGGCATGGTGAACACGCCGCCGCCGTCATCGGACAGGTGCACGTTCTTGATGGCGCACTCGGCCCGGCCCGGGTTGCGGAAGTAGAAGCCCAGCACCGCGCCGCGGCCCGGCACCACGTTGGCGAACTCCAGCTTGGGCTGCGGCAAGAGCTCGTACTCGCAGGGGCCGGACGCGCGGGCGCGGCCCGTCAGGGTGATGGCGCGCTCGGGCGTGAAGAGGTCGTTGGACTGCACGTAGAGCGTCGCGGTGAAGGTGCCCTCGTTCTTGGGCTCGAAGTAGACCTTCAGCTCCAGCGCGTCGTCGCCCGGGTCGATTTGCAGGCCGTTGGCCTCCAGCGTGGGCCAGGCGCCGCCCTTCCAGGCGTAGTCCTGCGCGCCGCGCGTGGGGGTGCCCACGTCGAACTGGGGGGCGTCGCCGTCCGCGCGCACGCCGGTGAAGGTGAGCGGGCCGTTGCTGCCCGCGTTGGTGATGCGGATGACCTGCTCCACCTTGCCGCCCACCGGCAGCTCGCCGAAGTCCAGCGCCACCGGGGCCACGGCCAGCGTGGGCCGGCCGCCGCGCGCGTCCAGCATCACGCGCGACTCCCGCGCCTTGTCGGACGCGTACGCCACGGTGAGGTTGCCCACGTTGGGGCCGGAGTAACGCGCGGCGAACTCCATGCGCATCTCCACCACCTCGTTGGGCCGCACCGTGGTGCCCTCCGGCTTGGACAGCGCGGAGAAGGCCCGGTCGCTGGTGGCCAGCGCGGAGATGGTCACCGGGCGCCAGGTGATGTTGCGGGCGCGGGTGAAGGACTCGGTGCGCTCGTGCACCGGGATCTCGTCGAAGGGCACGGGCGCCGGGTCGAACACGAAGGCGCTCGCCACGGAGTTGCCCTTCAGGTCCACCACGGACGGGGTGCACGTCTCGCAGGACACCACCTCCAGCCGCGCGCCCATCTGCCCCAGCGCGCGGGGCAGGTACTTCGTCCTCACCACCTGCGTGCTGTTGGGCGGCACGGTGATGGTGTCCGCGGTGAACGGCTCCGCCTGCTCGCCCGCGACCTTCAGCGTCAGCGGCAGGTCCACCGGGTTGGTGACGGTGACCTCCAGCGTGCGGTCGCTGTCCACCTCCAGCGTCTCGTAGTCCAGCACCGGCGGGTCCACGCCAATGCGCGTGGGTGTGCCCAGGCCGTGCACGGGCAGCTGCTGCAGGGCGCCCACGTTGGCGTCCGTCGTCACCCGCAGCGTCTCCTCCACCGGCCCCTCGGCCAGCGGGTGGAAGCGCACCTTGACGACGTGCGACTCGCCCGGCGGCACGCGGCCGCCGCCGTCCTTCAGCTCCACCTGGTAGGCCGGGTTGTTGCCCAGCCCCAGGGCCTCCAGCGCGGAGAAGGGCACGTAGCCGATGTTGCGGATCCGGACCTCCTTCTCACGCCACTCGCCCACCGGCACCTCGCCGAAGTCGAGCGCGTCCTGGTCCAGCACCGCCGTGGCCTGCACCCCGCGCGTCTGGTCCTCCTCGTGACACGCCATCGTCCCTGCCACCAATGACGCCAGCAGGACGAACCGACCCCTCCACCCCATCACCATTGTCCGCTCCCCACCCTTCCCCACCACACGCACACGGATGCCCGGGACACGTGATCCACCTCGGGCTCCCCCTAATCAAGACCCGTGCCGCGCTGAAAAGTGACGCGGCGGGCCCCTGAAAACAGGGACTTGGCCAACACTCCAGCGGCCAAGTGAGCGCTGGAGGGAACCGGGGTGCCCTGGAGGGTGAAAGGTTTTTCCCGACCTTTTGCCAAGGTGGGTCCCCAACTTTTCAGGTCATGAACCGGACGCTTCGGGCCCCAGGTCGCCGGTCGCTCCGGCGACGAACGCGGCGATGGCGGCGGCGATGGCGGCGGGCTGCTCCAGGTGCACGTGGTGGCCGCCCTCGAAGGCGCGGGGCGGGCACACCTGGGTGCGCAGGGCGGCCAGCCGCGCCTCCAGCAGCTCCGGGGCGGGGGACAGCCCTTCGGTGCCGCGCAAGAGCTGCACGGGGCAGGTGACGGCGGCCTCCAGCGCCAGCCACTGGGCCTCGTCGTAGCCCTGGCCGAAGCGGCGGCGGTGGCGCGGATCGAAGGTGAAGGTGAAGTCGCCCTCGGGCGTGCGCCGGGTGCCGTGGCGCGCGAAGAGGAGCGCCGCGTCCGGGGAGAGGGTGGGGT
>JAFADT010000019.1 GCA_023424585.1 Pseudomonadota bacterium | reverse complement strand
ACCCTCGGTACGTCGAGGCCGTGCTGCGCACCTGCAAGGTGCTGGATGCCGGCGGCTTCACCCACCGGGCGCTCGCGGTGCTGGCGGACGCGCTCAGCAGCGCCGAGCACCTGCGCGCGGATCCGATCCTGGTGACGGAGAAGGCGCGGCTCTTGCGGCGCATGGGCCTGGACGTGGAGGCGGAGGCGCTGCTCGCGCGGCTGGCCGCGGGGGCGGCCGCGCCGGAGGCCAGCGGGTACCGCTTCCTCAAGGCCATTCCCATCTTCGGCGAGCTGACGCTGGAGGACATGAAGGACCTGTACCGGCTGGCGCGGCCCGTGACGGCCGCGCCGGGCACGGTGCTGCTGGAGAAGGGGGCGCCCGGCACGGGGCTGCTCGTGCTGCTGGAGGGCACCGTGGACGTCTTCTCCGGCAACGAGCCGAACGCGCGGCACCTCAACACGCTGGGGCCGGGCTCGTTCCTGGGGGAGATTTCGCTCGTGCAGGACGGCCCCGTGTCCGCGAACGTGCGCGCGAAGACGGCGGTGCGCGCGCTGCGCATCACCCGCGAGAGCTTCCAGCACTTCCTGGCCACGCACGACGCGGCCTCGCTGCACATCTACCGGCTCTTCACGCAGAGCCTCGCGGCGCGCGTGCGGGCGCTGAGCGGCTGACTCCGACCGTGTCTCTGGTACACCCGGGCGCGCCACGGTCCCGCTTCACCTGACGCGAGGCCCGAGCGGGCCTCGGGCCGCGACGGAGGCTCGCGACCCGCGAGCACTCCAGCCTCGCCCGTGAGGAGGCAGGCGAGCACGGCGAGGGGGCCTTTCACGGCCAGCGGGCCGCCCCCATCCTCCTGAACAACCCTCCTGTTCGGAAGGACGCCCCCATGGCTTCAATCGACGCACTGAGGCAACAGGCTCGCGCGAACTGGCGCACGTGGTTGGCGTGGGTGGCCACGCCCATCGCCGCGCTCCCGCTCCTGGGGGTGGGCGGCCTTCGCCGGACCGGCCTCGTGGATGAGCTGGCCGCGGGGGCGGTGGGGCTCGGCCTGCTGTCGCTGACGTTCATGGGGCTGGGAGGGCTCTCGCGGGCGCCCGCATGCCCGGCGGCCGGGAAGGCGTGGAAGCGGGCGCCGAAGGACTTCCCCATCTCTGGCGCGATGGTGCCGGAGGAGTTCGCCGCGTCCACGGTCTCCGGCTACTGACGCTCAGGGCCGGCGCTCGATGCCGATGGCGATGGAGGGGCCGGTGAGGGCCTCGCCGGTGCCGTCGGAGAGCGACACGATGCCCAGGCTGGCGGACAGCACGGTGGTGCCGGAGCCGCCGGTGCCCTTGAGGAAGCTGCGCACGCCCAGCTCGCCGAAGTTCCATCCGCTGGCCGAGCCGCCGCCCGCGCCGAAGAGGGACAGGCTGGGCGTGAGGGGCACCTGGACCTCGCCGCGCCCGGAGCCGAAGCGGAACTGGTTGTCTCGCGAGAGGATGGCGGAGTTCCACGCGAGGTGGAACCCGTCGAGCGCGCCGAGCCGCAGCGCCTGCTGGAAGGACGGCCCCGCGTTGGAGTCACACACGGTCCGCGCATTGATGGGCTCGTAGGTGATGGGGTCGTAATCGAACTGGGGGCTGCACTCCTTCTGACCGAACAGCGCGCCCGCGCCGAGGCCGACCTCCAGGAACGCGGTGGAGTAGGCCACGGCGACATAGGCGGAGCCCGGCGTATGGCGTAGGCCGGTGCCCAGGCCGAAGCCCACCGGATCCAGCTGGGCGCTCAGCACCAGGGGCAGGTCGCCCGGCCGCCAGGCGATGAACGCATCCAGGAGCAGGCCGCCCGCGCGAGCGGACCTGCCCGCGCGCGTCCTCGCGTCCAGCGCGAGGAAGGGGCGGGCGTGGAAGCCGTAGCGCAGGCGCGGCACGCCGGGCTCGGGGAAGAAGAGGCGCGCGGTGGCGGGGGCGTCGGTGACGACGGCGGTGTCCCCCACGCGCACGGTCTCCCCGCGGCCCAGGCGGGCGACGGCGGAGTCCTCGCGCGACTCGATGACCTTCAGCACCACCTCGCGGGCGTCCTGCGTGCGCACGCGGACGCGGGTGCCTTCCGTCAGGCCGACCTGCGCGCCTCCGGAGAGCATCACGTCGCCGTCATGCACGGCGGTGACGGTGACCCGGGCGGAGGAGGGGACGGACGCGGGCGGTGGCGCCTGGGGCGGCGGCGTCTGGGTGACGACGGTGAGGTCGCGCGCGGAGCCCAGCGCGGCGGCGAGCGAGTCCGGCCGGGGCTGCTCCGGCGTGGCGAGCGAGAACGCATGGGCCTCCTCGCGCTGCTCGATGGCGAGGAGTGACTGTCCCACGACGACGAGCCGCACGAAGCGGCGGCCCTCTTCGACGCGCCGCACGAGCTGGGGGGCCGGGCCCTCCAGCTTGAGCACGGCGATGCCGCCCCGTGCGAGCGCGGCGTAGGTGACGCCCTGGTGGACGACGGAGTCGAGGACAGGACCCAGGCCCAGTTCTTCCGCGGCACGTGAAGCGGGGGACGCGGGAGCCTGGGCGACGATGACGGAGGCGAGGAGCGCGGAGCCGAGCATGACAGCCGGCTCTATATCGCCCCTGCCTCCGTCTGTTCGTGGACTTTGAGTCAACGCTAGTCGACGAGCAGCCGCTTCACGGGCGCGGGGTCCACGGCCACCATCAGGGGCCGGGTGAAGTGGCTGAACGACATCAGGGCCTGACCGGGCGCGAGCCGGGAGACGCGGCTCCACAGGCTGTCATCGATGCTGCCCACGCTCTTCTTCAGCTGGTTGATGACGGCCCCGTCGGTGATCTTGTGGATGATGAAGTTGTTGAGGAGGGCCAGCACTTCGGACGGCAGGTGCTGGGGAAGCTGGGTGACGAAGACGAGCCCCAGCCAGCGCTTGCGTCCCCGCTTCGCGATTCGCGCGACCTGCTCGAAGAGGGTCTTCATCTGCGCGATGCGGCTGGCGGACAGGAACTCGTGGGCCTCCTCGACAATGATGAGGACCGGGGTGATGTCCTTGCCCTCGCGATGGGCCTTCTCGTAGCTGGCTTCCTGCCGCTCCTGGATGCCGCGCAGGATGTCCGCGATGACCAGGTTGTTGAGCTGGGGGGACTCCGTGTCCGACAGGTCGATGACGGACACCCGCCCTGGCGAGAGCATGGTGTCGTACTTCACGCCCTCCGTCGTGCCCATGTCGAAGATGTTCAGCCGGCGCAGCCGCTGGAGCTTGCTGGCCAGCGCCTTCCAGCTGATGACGTTGCGGCTGCTCTGCGCCATCACCCGCCGCATCACCTTGCCGGGGTCGTTCTTGAAGACGCTGTAGAGCGTCAGCGAATTGGCCGGAGGCCCCTCGTCCTCCTCCAGCGCCTCGATCTCCTCCGAGACCGTTCCTCTCGCTTTGGCTGTGCGACGTGGACGGGCCTTGCCCTCCGCCTTGCCCTCGTCGCTCATGCTGTAGAGGTAGGCGTTCACCACGTCCAGCAGGTGCTGGATGGTCATCTTCGGGTAGCCCGTGGACAGCTCGTCCACCTCCAGCGCGTCCCGCCGCTCCTCCTCCGTCACGGGATAGACCTCGAAGTCCTCCAGCAGCAGCTTCGTGACGTCGTACGCCTTGAGGAAGCGCTCCTGCTGTGCCTCCGACATGTCGAGGATCTCCGCCAGTGCGTAGGGCGACAGGCTAGAGAAGTTCAGCGAGAAGGCGTGCTTGTTCTTGTGGCGTGGGTTGCGGCTCTCGCGGCCGACCAGGTGGTGGATGTGCAGGTCCTTCACGCCCGCGGGCGTCTGGCCCCGGCGCTTGAGGGTCTCGACCATCGCGAGGTGGTCGGTGGGCTGATCCACGTGCGTGTACTCACCCTCCACGTCGAAGACGATGGTGGCGATGCCCGAGCTCTGCGCGCGATGGATGAGCGTGGCCACCGTGGTGGACTTGCCGCCGCCCGTCGTCCCGATGATGCCGGTGTGTCGGGGCAGGACGGACTTGTCACGGGCCTTGATGCGGGCCTCCATCCGCTCGTAGCCCACCACGGTCCCGATGCTCAGCTCCCCACTGACGCCCAGCACCTTCGCGCTCTCCTCCTCGTCGAGCACGAAGACGGCGCTCTGCGGCCGGGGGCGGAAGCGGTGCGGCTTGAGCACCCCCGCGACCTCCTCGCCGAAAATCTCCACCTCCGCGCGGCCGTGGTACTCGAAGGTGTATGTGAGCTTCTTGCCGTGGGTCACCACGCCAATGGCCATGGTGGAGTTCGCGGGGACGGCGTTCGGCTCCGCGAAGGGGCCCTGGACGACGACGCCCAGGTATGTCTTTTCGTTGCCGCGGCACTTGATGCGCACCAGGGTCTGCGACGCCAGCCGGTGCAGGTCCTCCTTCGTGGACAGGACGGTGACGAGGTTGTCGTGGCTGGAACTGGTGTCGAAGTGGGTGAAGC
>JAFADT010000895.1 GCA_023424585.1 Pseudomonadota bacterium | reverse complement strand
GCCCTCGGTGGCGCCGGCGGTGCTCGCGGGCCTCATCACCCTCTGGGCGCTGACGGGGCTGTCCGCGCGGCCGGGGCCGTGGCTGTTCCTCCTGGGCATCCTCGCGGTGGACGTGGCGGTGGCGCGCGAGTGGCTGGGGCACCGGGACGCGGCGCCCCCCGCGGAGCCGCCCGCCTCAGCGTGACGCGCGCCCCTGCACGATGGCGCGGAAGGAGCGGCTCCGCAGCTCCTCCAGCGTGAGGCCGGGGGCGCGGGCTTCGTCCTCGGTGAGGGCGCCGCAGGCCAGGCCGCGCAGGAAGAAGTTGAGCAGGCCCTGGCCGGTGGCGGCGTCGTCGAACACGTCGCCCAGCAGGGTGGCCTGGGCGGCCTTGTCCACGAAGGCCTTGAGGCGCTGGGAGGCCGGCTCCAGGCCCTCCAGGAAGAAGGCGTAGACGGCGGCGTAGCGCACGGGGAGCTGGGCGGGGTGCAGGTCCCAGCCCTGGTAGTAGCCGCGCTCCAGCGAGTGGCGCGTGTGCCGGTACGCCACCTGCCACGCGCGGTGCACGGCGTCGGTGTTCTCGCGCCGCTCGGTGGGGAGGAGCGGGGTGTCGCCCTGCTTGCGGTGGGGACCCACGGGCATGACGTTGGTGGCGCCGTCGGACAGGCGCACGCCGCTGCCCGCGAGGAGCACCTGCACGGTGTCGCGCAGGAAGTCGCAGGCGGGGTGGAGCATGTGCTGCATGTGCGCGCTGACATCCAGGGCGGCGGTGTAGTCGTAGACGCCCAGGTGGACGTGGGAGCAGCGGCCCTCGCCGGCCTCCACGAGCGAGCGCAGGTGGGGCCGGCCGCGCGCGTCGAAGAGGGCCTGGGGCGTCTCCACCATCAGCTCCAGGGTGAGCGCGCCGGGGGGCAGGCGGTGGGCGGACTCCAGCGCCGACAGCAGCTTGGCCAGGGCGGTCACCTGCTCGGGCACGGTGACCTTGGGCAGGGTGACGACGAAGGACGGCGGCAGCCTGCCACCGGATTGCTCCAGCAGCGCGGTGACGAAGAGGTCCAGGGTGCGCGAGGCGCGGGCGTAGAGCTCCTCGGTGAAGGACTTCACGCGGATGCCGATGAACGGCGGGAGCGAGCCCTGCTCCAGGCCGCGGGCCACCTCCGTGGCGGCGGAGACGGCGTGGGCGTCCTCTTCGGCGTCGGGGCGGTGGCCGTAGCCGTCCTCGAAGTCGATGCGGAAGTCCTCGACGGGCTCACGCTGGAGCTTGTCCACGACGCGGTCATGGACGCGCTGGGCGAAGCCGCCGCGCTGGGGCAGGCCCAGGCCGTGGGCGAGCTGGGAGCCGTCGGTGGCGTAGTCGCGCAGCGCCGCGAGCGCCAGGTCCCCCAGCTTGCGCGCGGTGTTCGCGCGGAAGAGGTGGGCGCCGCCGTACACGGTGTGCACGGGCTGGCGCCGGGAGGACTCGCCCGGGTAGGTCTGGCTGAACGCCGCGTTGGCGCGGCGCAGGGCCTCCCGGGAGGCGGCGGTGGCTTCGGGCGTGAGCGTGGTCTTCATGGGGCACCGGATATTACGGTCAACGCCTCAGCCACGCGGCCACCTCCGGGGCCACGCGCTCGCGCAGGGCCACGTCCTGCGCCAGGCGCTCCAGCGTCTGCGCCGTGGCCTGCTGCGCCTCCGGAATCGGGTTCGCCTGGAGCAGCGCCTTCACCTGCTCCAGCTGCTCGCGCGTGCGCAGCAGGCCCAGGCCCTCCACCACCCGGCGCAGCAGCATGGGGGCCGCCCCCGTGCGCGCCACCAGGTCCTTCCAGCGCCGCTGGAGCTGCTCCCACCACGCGTCGCGCCCGGTGCGGTTGCTCAACAGGCCCGTCGCGAAGCTCGCCACGTCCTGCGTCTTCACCGTCTCCGTGAACAGCAGCCCCTGCGCCCGCTCCGCCAGCTTCGCGTTCTCGAAGGACGTGAGCGCCATCAGGTAGCGCCGCTGCGTCGCGGGGTCGGGCTCCTTCGGCATCCGCCGCAGCAGGTCCTCGAAGAGCGCCGCGTCGCCCGCGCGCGCCACCATGCCCACCGCCGTGTCCAACAGGTTCGCGTCCAGCGCGGCCTTGTCCCCCTGCAACATCCGCTGCACCAGCGGACGCGCCTGCGCCAGCACCTCCGGGCTGCGCGCCAGGCCGCCCACCGCGCGCACCAGCGCCGCGCGGCGCAGCCGCACCCGGTCCGGCTCGCCCTGCGCCGCCTGCCAGCCCAGCTTCTTCAGGCCGCCGCCCAGCAGCCGCTCCACCCAGCGGCGGAAGCGCTCCTGGTCCTCGCCCTCCGTCAGCCGGTTCTCGATGTACCCGAGCCGCCCGACGAGCTCGTCCAGCACCGCCTCGTCCTCCTCGTCGCCGAAGCGCGCCGCCAGGTCCAGCAGGTCCGCCACCGGCGCCTGCGCCGCGCGCACCAGCGCCCACGTGTCCGCGAGCAGCGAGATGCGCTCCGACGGCGCCAGCGTCCCCAGGTTCGCCGCCAGCGCGTCCAGCGCCGGCTTCTCGTACGCCACCCGGTAGAAGCCCGTGGAGCCGCCGTTTGCGCACAGCCACTTCACCTCGCCCGAGCCGCCCTCCAGCGTCACCGTCGCCTGCGCGTCCCGGAAGAGCACCCGCTGCTCCCGCACCCCGCTCCCGTCCTCGAAGCGCAGCACCATGGGCACCGGCCACGTCTCCGCGCTCTTCACCCCCGGCTCCGAGTAGAAGCGCCGCTGCGTCAGCGTCACCTTCCGCCCCTCCACCTTCACCGACACCAGCGGGAAGCCGCTCTGGCCAATCCACTTCGTGGCCAGCTCGTTCACCGGCTGCTTCGCCGCCTCACCCAGCGCGTTCCACAGGTCCTCCTTCACCGCGTTCGCGCGCGCGTGCTTGCGCATGTACAGCCGGATGCCCTCGCGGAAGGGGCCCTCGCCGAGGAACCCTT
Source organism: Pseudomonadota bacterium (assembly GCA_023424585.1). GTDB lineage: Bacteria > Myxococcota > Myxococcia > Myxococcales > Myxococcaceae > Corallococcus. The sequence goes on along the minus strand of JAFADT010000895.1, from coordinate 5,377 downwards.
CAATCATCCGCAGCACCGCGCCGCCCTTCTCATAGGTGATCGCGTCGAAGCTCTCACCGGCCTCGCCCGCGTTGCGCACCTCGCCGTGGATGGGGTGCGTGGACCTGAGCGCGTCCAGCGCCAGCGCGCTCGCCCGGTGCGCGTCGAAGTCCAGCCACATGCGCCAGTCCGGCCGCCACTGGTCGACGATCTTGAACGCCATCCACGTCGCGAACGCCTCGTTGAGCCAGAGGTCGTCACACCACACCATCGTCACCCAGTTGCCAAACCACTGGTGCGCCAGCTCGTGCGTGACGACCTCCGCCACGCGCTTCTGCACGGACAGGGGCGCGGTCGCCGGATCCAACAGCAGCGCCACCTCCCGGTAGGTGATGAGGCCGGCGTTCTCCATGGCGCCCGCCTCGAAGTCCGGGATGCCCACCTGGTCCACCTTGCCAAAGGCATACGGCAGCCCGAAGTAGTCCTGCAGCCGGGGCAGGACCTGGAGCGCCGCGTTCTGGCCGAACCTCGCCAGGTGCGCCTTCTCCGGCAGCGCCCACGTGCGCACCGGGATGCCCTCCGCCTGCTCCTCCGGCGTGCCCACCAGCGGCCCCACCACCAGCGCGATGAGGTACGAGCTGAGCAGCTCCGTCTCCTCGAACGTCACCTTGCGCAGCGCCCCGTCCTTCTCGTCCTTCACCACGCGGCCGTTGCCCAGCACCGTGTGGCCCTCCGGCACGCGCACCGTGAGCGCCCAGCGCGCCTTGAAGGCGGGCTCGTCGAAGCAGGGGAACAGCCGCCGCGCGTCCGCGGCCTCGAACTGCGTCGCGGCCACCTTGCCCGCCGCGTACAGGCCGCGCAGACCGTCGCTGAAGTGCCCCGTCCACAGCACGTCCAGCGTGGCGCTGCCCGCGGGCAGGGGCGCCGCGAACGTGAGCACCACCGTCTCGCTCACCGGCGCCACGCGCTTGGAGGCGGGCTTGCGCACGTCGTTGCCGGCGCGGAAGGTGACCTCGCCCAGCTCCAGCGCGTTGGCGTGGAGGATGATCTCCGTCGTGGGCTGGGCCAGCTCCAGCTCCACGCGCTGTTCACCCGCGAAGGTGCGCCCCTCCAGGTCCAGGGTCACCGTCGCCTGATAGCGGCGGGGGCGGAGGGTGGTGGGCAGGCGGAAGTTCTTGTCGTCGGTCGGATGCGCCATAGGGGCGGCAATCTAGCGCCGGCCGCGCCTTGTGCTCGCGCTCCATTTCCCAGTGTCCGCCGCTTCACGGCGTTTCGCCCCCGCTGCCGGGGGCACCAGCTGCCCGAAGAGGCTCGACTCGCGCTGGAAGAAGCCCTCCGTGTGGAAGGAGGCGGACAGCTCCAGCCAGAGGAAGTCCAGGTGGTGACACAGCTCATGCAGGAAGGTGCGCAGGAACGTGCGGAAGGCCACGACCTGGCCGCGCTTCGCGGTGCGCATCCACACCTGGATGCGGGGCCGCTGCCCGGGCGCCCACGTGTAGAGCCCGTGCAGCTCGCCCTCCTCACTCGAGGGCCGCGCCTCCAGCACCTCCACCTCCACCCCGGCCACCTCCAGCCGCCCGGTCATCGCGCGGGCCAGGGCCTGCGTCGCGGCCTGGAGCTGCGCCCGGTCCTCCTGGCGCAGCGCTTCCCGCACCGCCTCCACCCGGGGCCGCAGCGTCGCGGGCGTCCGCAGGGGCACCTCCGTGACGGCGTCGCTCTGGCGGTAGACCCGCTGCTCGGCGGGCGACAGCCGCTGGTAGTAGGCGAAGCGCACCGGGGTCAGTCTAACCCGCGGGGTCCCGTCGCGCCGTACATCCACCTCCACCGGGCGACACCTTCGTTGGCCGGCGGGCAGGACGGTGGCCCCGCGGATGGCCTTGGACCACGGGAGTCGCGCAGACTGCCGGGCCATGGGCACCCGTCTCTTTCATGCGGTCCTCGTGGCGGCGGTCAGCGTGCTGGGCCTGCTCATCCCCTGGGTGCAGGCGGATGAATGGGTGGGCCTGCTGGACGCGGTGCTCCGCTCGGCGGCCCTCTGGCGGCTGTCCGCGGTGGAGCAGGGGGTGATCCACCGGCTCGCGGAGCTGGCGGTCCATGCCGTCGCGGGGGTGATGCTGGGCGGCGCGCAGGTGTACGCGCTGCGCCGGGCGGGGCTCCAGGTCGCGGGCTGGGTGGGGATGACGGCGATGGCGGTGCCGGTGGGCCTGGTGGGCTCGCGGGCCCTGGCCGTGGCGCTGGGGCTGGCTCCCACCCTGGCGCCCGTGGGGATGGGGGTGGCGCTGGGCCTCACGCAGGCGTGGCTCCTGCGGCGCGAGGTGCACGGCGCGGCCGTGTGGGTGGTGGCGTGCGGGGTGGGCTACGGCATGGGCGGGCTGGCCGCGGACTGGAAGGAGCAGACCTGGAGGGCGGCGGTGGAGATGGGCGCGACCTGGCGCCTGGCCTCCATCTCCATCACGGCGCAGGCCGTGACGTGGGGGGCGCTCGCGCTGTGCATGGCCATTGGCGGCGCCTTCCTCCTCGCGAACGTGCGCGCGCAGGTGCTGACCGCCTCCGGCTCTCGGATGCCCGGCGCCCTGGGGCAGTTCGCGGTCCTGGGGCTCGCGCTGCCGCTGATGGTCGCGCTGGAGGCCCGGGCGAAGAGCCCGCGGCCCTGGGCGCCTCCGCCCAACCCCCCGACCCGGATGGAGCCCCGGCCCACGCGGACCTGGGGAACCCACCGGACCGGGTGGCGCCCGGCCACGCCCGGCGAGTCCCCTGCTCCCGGGTGCGCGAGCCGGGGCTGCGGGCCCGCGATGACCCAAGGTGGAGACTCGCGGCCTCCGTCCGGGCGGAGCGTCACCGACCCCGCTCCCCGTCCGGCGCCCATCCTCCATGACGAGTACCTGCGCGTGCTGACCGGCTCGGGGCGGTCGCGGGCGCCGACCGGTGAAGGCCGGTGGAACAAGGCCCCGTCGAGCTTGGGGCAGGAGCCCGCCAACCCGAGCCCGGATGCGGCACCGGCCGCCTCCACCGCCGTCGTCCCCTGAAGGGGGCCAGGGCGCGCGGTTGCCGTGCGTGGGAACTTCCTTGCCCACCGCGTGCCGGAGCGTGCGCGCGCTCCGTCGTGAGGCGGACAGGCGCAGCGCCGCGGAAGCCGGGCACGGCGGTTGCTCTGCCGCGGGCGCATGGGACGAGGCGTGTGGGTGGGCGCGTTGGTGAGCGCGCTGCTGTGGGGCGGAGCGGCCCAGGCCGCGAGCAGGGCCGCGACGACGAAGAAGGCCCGGCCGGAAGTCCCGCTGGCGGACCGGGCGCTGTGGCGGGCGAGGTCCTGGGTGGGGCTGACGACGCTGGCGAAGATGAGCTCGACGGTGAGCGATGACTGCTCGGGCCTGACGCGGCTGGCGTTCCAGCAGCGCCGGTTGGACCTGCTGCCGGACGACGTGCTGCCGGAGGAGAACGGCGTCACGGCCATCCACCGCAAGGCGCGCGCGCTGGGGATGCTGTCGGAGACGCCGAAGCCGGGCGCGCTGGTGTTCTTCAAGGACACGTTCGACCGCAACCGCGACGGCCTCGTCAATGACGGCCTCACGCACATCGGCATCGTGGAGCGCGTGGGCGCGGACGGCACGGTGACGTTCGTGCACAAGTCGGGCGGGCTGGTGAGGCGCTCGCGCTTCAACCTCCTGCATCCGGAGGAGCGCAAGGACGCGAAGGGCCGCGTGCTCAACGACTGGCTGCGCCGCAAGGGCAAGAACACGCGCGGCTACCTGGCCGGGGAGCTGGTGGCGGGCTTCGCGTCGGTGGACGAGCGCTGGCGCTCACCCGAGCCGCGCCTGGCGTCCGCGAAGCTCACCGTGAAGGGTGACGCCCGGAGCGCGCGGCGCTAGACACGGCCGTCGGATGTCCACCGTCGAAGGTCCGCCCGAAGTCCCGCCGAGCCCCTCGCCCGCCGAGCCCGTCCGGCCGCCGCCGGAGGCGCGTCCCGCGCCGCCGCGACGGAGGCGGTGGGGGCGCTGGGTGCTGGGGAGCGTGTGGGTGCTGGGCCTGGGGACCGCGGTGGCCACGTTCGCCGGGCTGCCGGACGCTGCCCCCCTGGCGAAGGAGAACCCGAAGACGACGGCGCTCATCGAGCAGCGCGCGAGCGAGGCGCGCGAGGCCGGGCGCAAGCCGCGCCGCCGGCAGCAGTGGGTGCCGCTGTCGGCGGTGTCCAAGCCCGCGGTGGACGCGGTCCTCCTCTCCGAGGACGCGAGCTTCTACCTGCACGACGGCGTGGACGCGGTGGAGCTGGCGCGCGCGGTGGGGCAGGCGGTGGAGCAGGGGAGGCTGGGGCGCGGGGCGTCCACGCTCACGCAGCAGCTGGCGAAGAACCTCTGGCTGTCCACGGACCGCAGCCTGGTGCGCAAGCTGAAGGAGCTGGTGCTGGCGCACCGGCTGGAGGAGGCGCTGACGAAGCAGCGCATCCTCACGCTGTACCTCAACGTGGTGGAGTGGGGGAACGGCGTGTATGGGATTGAGGCGGGGGCGCGGGAGCACTTCGGCGTGTCCGCGTCCCAGCTCTCCGTGGCGCAGGGGGCGGTGCTCGCCGCGATGCTGCCGTCTCCGCGCAAGCGCTCGCCCGCCAGCGGCTCCCGCGCGTTGTGGAAGCACGCGCACCACGTGGTGGATGCGTTGAAGCTCTACAACCGCATCAGCGCGGCGCAGGCGGAGCGCGCGCACGCGGAGGTGGACCAGCTGCTCGGCCGGGCCCCCGCGGAGGACGGGGGCGCGGAGGACGCGGACGAAGAGGGCCCCTGAGCGGTACTGCAAGCCGGGCGCCCCATGGCAGGGCCGTACCCTGGGGGCCCGGCTTCCGGCCCTGATATCCCCGTCAAGGTCGTCCCCCTGTAGTGCGTGGGAGCGGCCGGGTTGGATCGCTCGCCCGCGCATTTCCACCTGGAGCGTTGGCCTCCCCCACGGTCCGGCCCTTCGGGATGTGCCCTGCCTGCCCGGGTGGCTTGCGCTGGCGGGACTGCCGCGTGGGACGTAGTTTGACCGCAAACACCATGGCCGACCCCCACCAGGACACCCCAGGCGACCCGCGCGAGCGGGTGCTGGCGCTGCTCAAGCACCACGGCTGGAACGCGACGTCCTTCCAGGTGCTGCAGCCGGGCTTCGAGTACTGGTTCGCGCCGGAAGGGGACGGGTGCATCGCCTACGTGGACACGGGCGGCGCGTGGGTGGCGGGGGGCGGCCCCATCGCCGCGCAGGAGCGCGTGCACGACGTGGTGGAGGCCTTCCACCGGGCGGCCCGGGGCGCGGGCAGGCGCGTGAGCTTCTTCGCCACGGAGTCGCGCTTCTCGGCGCTCGTCCCGTTCGAGGAGCTGCCCATCGGCGAGCAGCCGGTGTGGGACCCGGCGAGGTGGGAGGCGGTGGTGAAGGG